>JAIBJH010000328.1 GCA_020029455.1 Hyphomicrobiales bacterium | reverse complement strand
TCTGCGCCACCCAGAAGGCGAGCGTTGAAACGCCGGGGGCGATGGAGACTGACATGGTCTCATAGCCATTGGCGTCCTTCTGCTCCTTCCACCATTGCAGCTCGTCCTGGCGGTTGCCCATGATGATCAAGGGCGTTGGCCGTCCGGCAGCAGCAAAGGCTTGCGCGGCGCCATAGCCGTCGCCGCCCTGCGTCACCACGGCTTTCACGTCAGGAAGCGATGGCAGGATGCCGGAGACGGCCTTCTGCGCCACTTCCTGGGCCCAGTCGCCATGCACAGAACCTACGATCTTGAACTGCTTGTACTTGTCGGCGCCGCGATGGATGCCCTTGGAGATTTCGTCATCGACGAAGACGCCCGCAAGCCCGCGGATTTCAAGGAGGTTGCCGCCGTCCGCCATCTTCTCATTGAGATAGTCGAGCTGCACTTCACCCATCTTGGCGAAGTCAACGGCGATGCGATAGGCGCAAGGTTCCGTCACGATGCCGTCGAAGGAGACGACAACGATCCCCGCATCGCAGGCCTGCTTCACGACGCCATTGAGCGCATCAGGCGAGGCCGCATTGATGACGATGGCATTATAGCCCTGCAGGATCAGGTTCTGGATTTGCGCCGCCTGTTCAGTCACCTGGTTCTCGGATGTGGTGAAGGGATCGGCCGCGGCGACGATGCCATCGGCCACCGCCTGCTTCGTCACCTTGTCCCAGCTTTTGAGCATGGCCTGCCGCCAGGAATTTCCGGCATAGTTGTTAGAAAGGGCAATCTTCTTGTCCTTTGTGTCCGCCACGGCCGTTTGGGCAGCAGCGAGGCTTGCGAGCGCCACGCCCGCAATGAGCAATTTCTTCAACATGATTTCCTCCGTCACAATGGAACTTTCTCGTCGCCTGATGATGGGCGCGGCTTTTGCTGCCGCTCTGACATCCGTTTCCGCTGCAAGTATTGCTCAGGACAAGCTGAATCTCCGCCTGTCTTCGGTCAATTCTGCGACGGACCAACGCGCAGTGGCGCTTGATACGAAGTTCGGCCCCGCCATTGCTGACTTTGCCACCTTTGAACCGCACTGGGGCGGCACGCTCTTCAAGCAGGGCACGGAACTGGAAGCCATCTCCCGCGGCAATCTGGAAATGTCGATTTCATCGGCCCAGGAACTGGCGAACTTCTATCCTGAATTCTCCGTCTTCTCGGCCGGCTACCTGCACCGCGACGCCGCCCATCAGGTTGCCGTCTTCAACGACCCACTGATGCAGCCCTTCAAGGACAAGGTAGAGGCAGAGCTGGGCGTGAAGCTTCTCAGCATCATGTATCTCGGCCGCAGGCAGGTGAATCTGAACTCCGACAAGGAGATCAAGACGCCAGCGGACATGGCAGGCTTCAAGCTGCGCATGCCGCCGTCTGATGCCTGGCAGTTCCTTGGCAAGGCCTTGGGTGCCAACCCGGTTCCAGTGCCCTTTGCCGAGCTCTACACGGCTCTTCAGACCGGTGCGGTGGACGGCCAGGACAATCCGCTGCCGACCGTGATGGATGCCAAGTTCTATGAAGTGACCAAGCAGATTGTGCTCACCTCGCACCTCGTGGACTTGAATTACCTCACCATCTCGAAGAAAGCTTGGGATTCGCTGTCTCCTGAAAACCAGGCCAAGCTCCAGAAGGCCGCCGATGAGGCCTGCGAATTCGGCCGCCAGAACCAGCTCGCCAAGGAAGCGGAACTTGTGGAAGGCCTGAAGGCCAAGGGCCTCAAGATTTACGAGCCCGATCTCGCCGCCTTCCGCGACACGGTTCAGAAGGCCTATCTGGGTTCGGACTTCTCCAAAGCCTGGCCGGAAGGCATCGTTGATAAGATCAACGCTCTGGCAAAGTAACGGCACATGACGCGGCTCCTCAGGGGGCTGCGCCACTTCGCTGATGGGGTGGCGGCAGCAATGCTTGCCGCCCTTTTTGCGGTGTTCCTGGTGCAGATTGCCGCCCGCTACATTTTCAACATACCCATGGGCTGGACCGTGGAGGTCTGCCTCACGCTCTGGCTGTGGTTGGTGTTCTGGGGCGGCGGCTTCTGCTTGCGCGCATCCGACCACATCCGCTTCGATATGCTCTATTTTTCCGTCGGCAGGCGCACCCAGCGGGTGTTTGGCGCCGTTGCCGCGCTGCTGATTATCGCGGCCTTCGCGCTCTCCTTCCTGCCCACCTGGGACTATGTGTACTTCTACAAGATCAAGCGCTCAAACACCCTCGGCGTCAGGCTGCACTACGTCTTCTCCATCTACCTGCTGTTCATGATCGTCATCATATGGCGCTATGGCACGGTGCTGCTGAACTTCTTGCGCGGCAGGGAAGACGTGCAGCCACACTTCACATCCTATCCGCGCCACGATGAAGGCCAGATCAAGTGAGTCAGGAGTTCTTGCTTGCCCTGTTGATCTTGGCTGGCATGGTCGCCATCGGCGCGCCGGTCGCCCTGTCCATGGTGGCGTCGGCGGTCTTCTATCTGCTCCTTTCGGGGCAGGACATGGCGCTGGCATCGGAGCAGTTCATCCAGTCCGTCTATGACTCAACGCTGCTTCTCGCAGTGCCGTTGTTCATCGTCGCCGCCAACATCATGAATGTGGGGGCCATATCAGACAGGCTTCTGGATTTCTGCAAGGCGCTGGTGGGCCGCTTCAAGGGTGGCATGGCACAGGTGGATATTCTCGTGAGCCTCATCTTCTCAGGCATGTCGGGCTCGGCGGTCGCGGATGCTGCAGGTATCGGCCAGGTGACCATCAGGATTATGCTGAAGACCGGGCACTATAGGCCAGGCTTTGCCGCCGCCGTGGTTGCCGCTTCCGCCACCATCGGCCCCATCATTCCGCCCTCCATCCCCATGGTGCTCTATGCACTCGTCTCCGACACTTCGGTGGGCTACCTCTTCCTTGGCGGCGTCGTTCCTGGTCTCATCATGACAGTAACAATGATGGCGGCGACCACTTGGATTGCCCACCGCCGCAACATTCCAGCGGAGGAAGCAGTTCCACTCCGGGAAATTCCCGGTATCACCTTCCGCGCGCTGCCTGCGCTGATGATGCCGGTTATTCTGCTCGGCGGCATCTATGGTGGAGCCACGACGCCGACAGAGGCCGCCGCGGTTGCAGCCTTTTATGCGTTGCTGGTCACGGCAATCCTCTACCGCTCGCTCACGCTGAAATCGCTCTATGATGTTTTTGCAGGCTCCGCGCGCTCCTCGGCGTCCGTGGGCCTTGTCATCGGTTCGGCGCTGATTTTCAACTATATCGTCTCGACAGAACGCATTCCCGAAACACTCTCGCATTTCATGGTGGGCCTTGAACTGTCGAGGGCAGGGTTCCTCGCCTTCACCATGGCGCTCTTTCTGGTTCTCGGCTGCTTCCTCGATGCCACGACCATCATCCTCGTGGTGATCCCGCTCTTCCTGCCCACGGCAAGGGCGCTCGGCGTGGACCCCGTGCATTTCGGTGTTGTCTCTGTCGTCAACTGCATGATCGGCATGATCACGCCGCCCTATGGCATCCTGCTCTTCGTCGTGAATGGAACGACTGGTATTCCCGTCAAGGACATCATCAGCGAATTGGTGCCATTCCTTGTCGCCTTGCTGCTGACGCTCCTCGCCATTGTCGTCTTTCCTGAACTGGTTTTGTGGCTGCCGCG
>JAIBJH010000100.1 GCA_020029455.1 Hyphomicrobiales bacterium | reverse complement strand
GAAGTGCAGCGCCGCATCCTCATCGGCACCTATGTGCTCTCGGCGGGCTATTACGACGCCTACTACGTGCGCGCCCAGAAAGTCCGCACACTGATAAAGCGCGATTTCGATGAGGCCTGGAACAAGGTCGATGTGGTGCTGACGCCTGCAACGCCCTCCGCCGCTTTCGCGCCGGGCGAGATCACCGATCCACTTCAGATGTATCTGAATGACGTCTTCACCGTCACCGTCAACATGGCAGGCCTTCCCGGCATCGCCGTGCCGGCGGGCATCACGGAGGCGGGCTTGCCGCTCGGGCTGCAGCTCATCGGCAAGCCCTTCGATGAGGAAACGCTTTTCCAGACCGCTTTCGCCATTGAACAGGCCGCCGGAAAATTCACCGCGCCACAGTGGTGGTAATCTTATTCTCCCTCCCCACAAGGGGGAGGTACGGTTATCGTTTTGCGTCTTTGGCCTCGGGGTCACTCTTGCAGTGCCACGGTCGACGGCGCTCCAGGGTGTTGCCACCAGTCCGTCTATCGGGATGCTCTGCGTCACTCCGCGCTGGGACCATAGTATCCCAGGGGATCGCCTCCGGCTCCCGGAGGATGGTGGCGTGTTGTTCCAACCACCCTGCAGGCGCTGCACACGGTTCGAACAAGATCGGCACACTGTCGACATTGGCCCTCCATTCCGAACCGTCACTACCGCTTCTATTCCTACATTGTGACTAAACTATGGCACTGGGAAAAGAATCTTTCACCCCCCCCTCCTGTCGTCATCCCGTGCAAGGGCAAAGCCCGCGCCACGGGACCTCCTGAGCCGGTTCAATAGCCACAGTGCCGTTTGAGAGTGCTCAGGGGGTCCCGGCTTGGCCGGGATGACGGGTTGGGGTGCAGTCCCAACACTTGGCGATGTTCCCTCGCTAAGGGAGGGATGAGTGCTGTATGGCTATCGCCGGGATGATGGTCTAACTGAGGCTTTCGGAGGCGTGACGGGTTGTCAGGTTGCAGCGCACAATGCAACACACTAGTTAGAGTTCAGAAATGTGACAAAAACGCATGAGTCAGCGCCTCGACATTCATAATTCGGAAGTCCCAGTGGTTTGCCGTTCATGCGAGGCGCGGCACCGGGGCATCTGTGGCGCCTTGTCCGCGGATCAACTGATCACGCTCAGCAAGCACACTGTCAAACACACATTGTCGCCCGAGCAGTCGGTTCCAGCCTCGAGGCCTTCTTCCAGCAACTATTCGAACATCCTCAAAGGCATCGTCAAGCTGAGCAAGATGACGAGCGACGGGCGGCAGCAGATCGTCGGCCTGCAATTCGCGCCGGATTTCCTGGGGCGGCCGTTTGGCAGTCAGCCGGAGATGGCGGCGGAAGCGGTGACTGATGTCAAAGTCTGTTCCTTCCCCAAATCACTTCTGGAAACCCTGATCGCTCAATCTCCCGAACTTGAACACAAGCTCTATGAGCAGTCTCTGCGTGAGCTTGACGAGGCGCGGGAATGGATGCTGACGCTGGGCCGCAAGTCCGCCGCCGAAAAGGTTGCAAGCTTTCTCTATCTTTTAGCAACCCACGCCGACCCCGAGGCTGATCTCAGATCAGACAGTGTGGCCTTTGAAATTCCGCTGAAGCGCTCCGATATCGCTGACTTTCTGGGGCTTACCATCGAGACGGTGAGCCGTCAGATTACAAAGCTCCGGCAGGCGAAGGTGATCAATCTTACCGATAATCGGCTGGTCGAGGTGCCGAACATTGACCGGCTGAAAGCCCTTGCGGAAGTGGGGCCTTAGAGCAGTTTGATTTCTGACATACCCAACTTGGCTCCCTCCCCACAAGTGGGAAGGAGGTAGAAGTTGCAATGTCTCAGTTTATACTGCCTTGGAATATTTGAACGCGTTGGATGACAGATAGGCATCGAAATGGGATGCGACGTGGCGGGCGAGATGGCGGCTTCCCGCAGGAATGGAGAAGCTTCCGTGTTCGACGCTTACAATCTTCGCTAGCTCGCCCTGGGCCAGCGCACAGGCCTCATTCCACAAGCCGAGGGCATCGGCGCCGAAGGCGTTGACCAGATCGTCGCGGCGGAATGCAAAATCGCACATCAGGCGTTCGATCACCCAACTGCGCAGCCTGTCGTCGTCATTGAGTGCGAAACCACGGTCATGGGCGAGCATGCCGCTCTTGATCTGTGCGGAGTAGCGGCCAGTCGCTACATGATTTTGCAGATAGCCGCCGGGAAACGTGCTGAGAGCCGATGCACCAAGACCAATCAGAACATCTGACTGGTCGTCGGTATATCCTTGAAAATTCCGCCGCAACTTGCCGTTCCGTGCAGCCATAGCAAGGCCGTCGCCAGGTAGTGAAAAGTGATCTATGCCGATTTGCACGTAGCCCGCATCCCTGATGGCCGTAGCCGAGATGCGGGCGTGAGTGACGCGGTCTTCAGGACCGGGGAGGCTAGCTTCCGGGATCAGGCGCTGATGCGGTTTCACCCATGGCACGTGGGCGTAGCCGAAGAGGGCGATCCTCTCAGGTTTGAGAGACAAGACCTTTTCAACGGTGCTCAAGAGCCGCGCAATGTCTTGGTGGGGCAGGCCATAGAGAATATCGATATTGATCTTGTTCACACCGTTGCGGCGCAAGTCTTCAACGACATGGCGCGTGACTTCATAGGACTGGATGCGATTGATGGCCTTCTGCACCTGTGGATCGAAATCCTGGACGCCGATGCTGGCGCGGTTCATGCCGAAGGTGGTGAGTGACGGAATGGTCGCGGAGCCCACATCGGAAGGATCGATCTCGATGCTGATTTCGCAGCCAGGCTCAAAGGTGAATGTTGCATCGATTGCCTGTTTCAACGCGGCAAGTTCAGCAGGCCGGAGCAGGCTGGGACTACCGCCGCCGAGGTGAATGCGAGACAGGGGCGGCTTTCGTGTGAGGCGATTGCGGAGAAGGCGCAGTTCTTCGCACAGGGTTTCGATGTAGGTTTGGATCGGGGCGTAGCTCAGGGTTTGCTTTGTGTGGCAGCCGCAGAACCAGCACAGCCTGTCGCAATAGGGAATGTGGAGATAGAGCGAAGCCTGCTTCGATCTTTCAATTGCAGCGAGAAAGGTTTCCGCGAGCTTGGCGCCGATGCCTGGTTGAAAATGGTTGGCCGGCGGATAGCTGGTGTAGCGCGGCACGTTGGATGCCGCGACGGCAAGCGATGGGTCCTGCACTTCCCTTTCCGCCGTCACTGACGCCTTCATTGGCAGGCCCGGCTCAGGGGCAGCAGGAATTCCCTTTCGAATTCGATGTGCCTTCGCATGTTTTCAAAAAGGCCTCGCAGGGTCCAGGACAGGCGCTCGGCGGTCTCTGGCGTGCCATGGGCCGCAAACTGGCGGATCTGATGGAAGACTTCGCCGGCAAAATCCTCATCACCCCAATGCTCATATTTGAGGCGCTCGATGACTGCGAGGAACTCCGGTGGATGCCCGGCTTTCTCCACCAATGCCGGGTACAGTGTTGATTCCTCGAAATCATGGGCCTTCTTGATCGTGCCCAGGAGGCGTTGGGCCGTGGCCAGGCCCAGTTGCGAATCAAAGCGGTCCGGCAGGCTGTCGGCGATGCCTTCAAGTTCCGTGCACAGCGCTTCGAGGGACGCCATGCAGGCGAGGAAGCGCTTTTTCAGGCAACTGGGATCATCGCACACGCAGTGGAGATCGGCGTTTTTCTTCATGTCCTCCTGCATCTGTTCATCCTGGTCCGGCTGTGGCCGGTTCTCGAAATTTCTTCTCTATCGCGCCTGCCGATCCGTTCCTTGACTTAGATCAAGGAGGTAATATCGGCGCCCTGCCAATTGAGGCTGGGTGGCGCAGCTGAATCGAATTTCTCCGGCTGCGTCTGTTCTGCGGGAAAGGGATCAAGAATGATCAAGACGTCAACGGCAGTCACCGTGGGAGTTGCTGCCTTTCTGGTTTTGCTCGCGGCTGCGCTGGGGACAGATTCATTGTTCCGCGTCCATGCGTGGATCGTGTTTCTTGTCTTGGCAATCGCAACCATCGTTTTGCTGCGGCAATCCCAGGCTGTAACGGCATTGGCACCGAGCGAGGGCGCGCCAAACCAGTACATGGACGGCGTCGTTCGCTATGGCGTCATCGCAACGCTGTTCTGGGCCATCGCGGGATTGCTCGTCGGGGTTTTGATCGCCTGCCAACTGGCTTGGCCGGAGTTCAACATTCCACCTTATTTCAACTTCGGGCGCCTGCGGCCGCTGCACACTTCAGCGGTTGTCTTTGCTTTCGGCGGCAATGCCCTGATTGCCACGTCATTTTATGTGGTACAGCGGACGACGCGCGCAAGATTGTGGGGCGGCGATCTCGCCTGGTTCGTATTCTGGGGCTACCAGCTCTTCATCGTCATGGCGGCGACTGGCTATCTCCTCGGCATCACCGAGAGCCGCGAATACGCCGAACCCGAATGGTATGTCGACATCTGGCTCACCATTGTCTGGGTGGCCTATCTCCTGGTTTTTCTCGGCACGTTGGTGGTGCGCAAGGAACCGCATATTTATGTGGCCAACTGGTTCTATCTCTCGTTCATCGTCACGGTGGCGATGCTGCATCTCGTCAACAATCTGTCGATGCCGGTGTCATTGCTCGGCAGCAAGAGTTACTCTGCCTTCTCCGGCGTGCAGGATGCGTTGACGCAATGGTGGTACGGCCACAATGCAGTGGGCTTTTTCCTCACCGCGGGCTTCCTCGGCATGATGTATTATTTCGTGCCGAAGCAGGCGAACCGGCCGATCTACTCCTACCGCCTTTCGATCGTGCATTTCTGGTCGCTGATCTTCATGTATATCTGGGCGGGACCGCATCACCTGCATTACACGGCGCTGCCCGATTGGGCGCAGACGCTCGGCATGGTGTTTTCCGTGATGCTGTGGATGCCCTCCTGGGGCGGCATGATCAACGGCCTGATGACGCTTTCCGGGGCATGGGACAAGCTGCGCACCGATCCTGTGCTGCGCATGCTCGTCCTGGCAATCGCCTTCTATGGCATGTCGACCTTTGAAGGGCCGATGATGTCCATCAAGGCGGTGAATTCGCTCAGCCACTACACCGACTGGACCATCGGCCACGTGCACTCCGGCGCGCTGGGCTGGGTCGGCATGATTTCATTCGGTGCGATCTATCATCTCACACCAAAGCTCTGGGGCCGCACGGCGCTTTACAGCCTGAGGCTCGTCAACTGGCACTTCTGGCTCGCAACGCTTGGCATCGTTGTCTACGCCTCGGTGATGTGGGTCTCCGGCATCATGCAGGGCCTGATGTGGCGCGAGTATGATGACCAAGGTTTCCTTGTGTACTCCTTCGCCGAGACCATGGCCGCCATGTATCCATACTATGTGATGCGCATGATCGGCGGCGCGCTCTATCTCAGTGGCGCTCTCGTCATGGCTTATAACATCTACAAGACAATCCGTGGCGGTGCGCCCGTGGTGGCGCATGTGCCGGCGGCCGCGCTTCAGGCAGCGGAGTAGGGGGATATCATGAGCAACACATCCAACGAAAACCTCCTCGGCTTTCACAGCAAGATCGAGCGTAACGTCACGCTACTCCTGGTGCTCTCGCTGCTTGTCGTCACGATTGGCGGCATCGTCGAGATCGCGCCCTTGTTCTGGATCCAGAACACCATCGAGAAGGTGAAGGGCATGCGGCCCTATTCACCGCTCGAGCTTGCGGGGCGCGACATCTATGTGCGCGAGGGATGCTATGTCTGCCATTCGCAGATGATCCGGCCTTTCCGCGACGAGGTGGAACGTTACGGCCATTACAGCCTTGCGGCGGAGTCGATGTATGACCATCCGTTCCAGTGGGGCTCGAAGCGGACGGGGCCGGACCTCGCACGCGTCGGCGGGCGTTATTCCAGCGAGTGGCATCTTGAGCATCTGAAGAACCCGCGCTCGGTGGTGCCGGAATCGATCATGCCGCCTTACGCCTTCCTGGCGAACAATGAACTCGATGCAAAGGCCATCGCCGCGCACCTTGTTGCCAATAGCAGGGTCGGGGTTCCCTATAACGATGAGATGATCGCCAGTGCCGCCGATGACATGATGGCCCAGGCGACGGCTGGCGCCGACACGACAGCCCTGCTCGGGCGCTATCCCAAAGCAGTCGCTGCTGATTTCGACGGTAATCCAAAGGTCACGGAGATGGACGCGCTCATTGCCTATCTGCAGATGCTGGGCACGCTGGTCGATTTCTCGGTCTACGAACCAGACAAGAACCAGAGGTAGCGGCCCATGAATGACGACTATACCATGATGCGCCAGTTCGCGGATAGCTGGGGGCTGTTGGGCATGCTGCTCTTCTTTGTGGCGGCGGTTGTGCTGGCCTATCGCCCCGCGGCCAAGAAAAATCATGACGACGCTGCATCCATTCCTTTCAAGGAGAACGACTAATGGCGGCCAATCGCAAGGTGGACAAGGTTTCCGGCGTCGAAACGACCGGACACACATGGGATGGCATTGAGGAATTGAATTCGCCGCTGCCGCGCTGGTGGCTATGGACGTTCTACGCCACCATCGTTTTCGCCATGGGCTATGTCATCGCCTATCCGGCCCTGCCCGGATTGAGCGGAGCAACGCAAGGCCTGCTCGGCTGGTCAAGCCGCGGCGACATCAAATCCGAGATGCAATTGCTCAATCAATCGCGCGCCGCCATGCGCACCAAGATTTCCGCAACGCCCATCCAGCAAGTGGTCGCCGACGCAGATATGCGCCAGTTCGCGGTGAGTTCCGGTGCGGCTCTTTATAAGGTAAACTGCGTGCAGTGCCATGGGTCTGGCGCCCAGGGCAGCAAGGGCTTTCCAAATCTCAATGACGACTCCTGGCTTTTCGGGGGAACAATGGAGCAGATACAACAGACAATTGCCCATGGCGTACGCTCAACCGATGATGCCGAGACGCGCGTTCCACCCGACATGCCGAAATTCGGCGCCGATCAGATGTTGACGGCTGAGCAGATCGACCAGGTCACGGAAACGGTGCTCCAGCTTTCCAACCAGGAACATGACCAGGCCAAGGCCGCCGCTGGCCAGCAGGTTTTTGTAGAACAGTGTGCCTCCTGTCACGGTGAGGCAGGGCAGGGCAATCAGGAGATGGGCGCCCCTCAGCTCAATGATGCCATCTGGCTGCGTGGTAACACGCGCGAAGATATCCGGGCGCAGATCAACTCTCCGAAACTTGGCATGATGCCCGCCTGGAATGGCAGACTCGGCGAGGCGGCGACGAAGGAGCTGGCCGTCTACATTCACTCACTTGGCGGAGGTCAGTAGGGTTGACGGTAACGACGCTCATAGACCGGGATGAAGCCCGTGCCGTAAATGCCGGTGCAAAAGCCAAGGGCATCAGCCTCTATGCGGCGCGCGAGAAGATCTTCCCGAAAGCCGTCAGCGGAGATTTCCGCCGCCTGAAGTGGCTGATCATGGCGGTGACGCTCGGCATCTATTATGTGACGCCGTGGCTGCGCTGGGACCGGGGACCCAACGCCCCCGACCAGGCGGTGCTCATTGATTTCGCGCACCGGCGTTTCTATTTCTTCTTCATTGAGATCTGGCCGCAGGAATTCTTCTACGTCGCAGGCCTCCTGGTGATGGCGGGTGTTGGGCTGTTCCTTGTTACGTCCGTCGTGGGGCGTGCCTGGTGTGGCTATTCCTGCCCGCAAACCGTGTGGACCGATCTCTTCCTTGCCATTGAGCGGTTCTTCGACGGCGACCGCAACGCGCAAATGCGGCTGGATGCAGCGCCATGGTCGCTGCACAAGATTTCTGTGCGCATTGCGAAGCATGCCATATGGATTGTCGTCGCCATCGCCACGGGGGGTGCATGGATCTTCTATTTTGCCGATGCGCCGACACTGGCCTACAACTTTGCGACAGGCCAAGCGCCCTTCATTGCCTATGCCACGGTCGCTGTACTCACGGCGACAACTTATGTCTTCGGTGGCCTGATGCGCGAGCAGGTGTGCATCTATATGTGTCCATGGCCGCGCATCCAGGCGGCGATGCTCGATGAAGATTCGCTTGTCGTCACCTATAATGACTGGCGGGGCGAACCGAGAAGCAGGGGCTCCAAGAAGGCAGCGGCCCAGGGCCTTGAAGTCGGCGACTGCGTAGACTGCAACGCCTGCGTTGCGGTGTGCCCGACGGGCATCGACATCCGCGACGGGCAGCAGCTTGAGTGCATTACCTGCGCGCTGTGCATCGATGCCTGCAACGGCATCATGGACAAGATCGGCAAGCCGCGCGCTCTCATCTCCTACTCGACGTTGCGTGACTACAGCCACAACATGGCGATGGCGACTGGTGGAACGCCCGGCGCCATTCATCCCTCGCGGGTTCATGCGGCCGACGGGAGCCTTCTGGAAGGCCTCAAGCATTTCAACTGGCACATCTTCATCCGTCCGCGCACACTCATCTACATGGGCGCCTGGTGCGCCATCGGCCTTGGTATGCTCTATTTCCTGCTGACGCGCGACCGGCTGCAGGTGAATGTGCTGCATGACCGCAACCCGGTTGCCATTACATTGTCGGACGGCTCCATCCGCAATGGCTATACGGTGAAGCTTCTCAACATGATGCCGGAGCCGCGCACCATTACGTTCAGCGTCGACGGCCTGCCGGGGGCGACACTTTCCATCGCGGACATGCCTGAAGCCACGGGCCGCAGCGTCGATATTCCCGTAGAGCCGGACAAACTGCGGTCGCTGCATGTGTTCGTTTCGCAGCTTCCGCAGTTCGTGCAGAAGGGGCAGACCAAGTTCCAGCTGCAAGCCAGCGACCGGCAGTCCTTTGAGAAGGACAGGTATGAAGCAACCTTCGATGTGCCATAGGTGATGACATGACCCGTGAGTTTACCGGACGCGATATGGCCTTCTTGATGATCGCTTTTTTCGCGGTGGTCATATCGGTCAACGTGGCGATGGCGGTGATCGCCAGCGGAAGCTGGACAGGCCTTGTCGTCAAGAACTCCTACGTGGCGAGCCAGCAGTTCAACGAGAAGACGGCGGAGCTGGAGCGCGCGGCGGCCATGGATGTGCATGTCAGTCTTGCCTATCAGAAAGGCGAGGTCGTCATTCATCTGAATGACTCATTGGGCGCGAGCCTTAGCGCCCATGCGCTTACGCTGAGGATTGGGCGGCCATCATTTGACGGCGAAGACCGCAACCTGACGATGACGTGTTTCGCCGATGGCATCTGCCGTGCACT
>JAIBJH010000327.1 GCA_020029455.1 Hyphomicrobiales bacterium | reverse complement strand
CGAGAGATGGAACCCAGCCCGGTCATCGTCAGCTTCCCCAACGTCGTCTTCGTGAGCTTCTCAAGACTATTGTTGGAGGAAGCGGAGGAGTGGAGACCCACTGCTGGAATGTAGCGGAATATGCCCATTTCACCGCGCGGTGTCAAGCGTTATTTTCCTGTCATGGATTTCTATTCCAATTCAATGGGTTCTGCCGTCAAGCTTTCGGCATTATTTCGGCAAGGCTTTTTCGGCGATGGCGGCGAAGGCCGCCGGCCCCCAGAGCAGAAGTTCATCGTTGAAATCATAGCCCGGGTCATGAAGGCTTTTGCCCGGGCCGTTGCCGATGCCGAAATAGCAGCCCGGCACCTCCTCCAGCATGAAAGCGAAATCCTCCGAAAACATGATCGGGCCCCTGAGGTCGATGTTCTGCGGGCGCTGGCCGGCGGCGATGGCCACGCCCCGGACGATCGCCGTGGCAGCGGCATCATTCATGCCCACCGGATAGGTGATGCCGTCGCCATAGTCGATCTCCGCGGTGCAGCCGAATGACTTCACATGGGCGTCGATCATCTCCGGCAGCAGCTTCATCAGCTTCTCACGCGAGGTCCTGCTGGTGGTGCGCAGGCCGCATTGCAGCGTCACCTTTTCAGGAATGGCCGTTGCCAATTGCCCGCCGTGGATTGCGCCCACTGTCAACACCGCAGGATCGAGTGCATCGTTGTTGCGCGAGATCAACGTCTGCAGCGCCATGATGAGTGATGATGCCGCAACGATGGGATCATGGGCGAGATGCGGCAGCGCGCCGTGGCCCGCCACGCCCTTCACCGTGATGTTGATGATGTCCACCGCCGCCGTGATCGCGCCGGGGCGTACGATCACCTGCCCCACCGGCGTTCCCGGCATGTTGTGGAGGGCGAAGATCATCTCCACCGGAAAACGCTTGAACAGCCCCTCCTCAATCATGCGCTTGGCGCCGCTGATGTTTTCCTCGGCGGGCTGGAAGATCAGGTGGATGGTGCCGCCGAAGTTGCGCGTCTCGGCGAGATAGCGCGCAAGGCCAAGCAGCATGGTGGTGTGGCCGTCATGGCCGCAGGCGTGCATTTTTCCCGGAACGGTCGAGGCATGGGGAAGTCCGCTTTCCTCATGGATGGGCAGTGCGTCCATGTCGGCGCGGAAGGCGATGGCGCGGTTGCCCTTGCCGCTGCGGATGGTGCCTATGACGCCGGTTCCGGCGATTCCCGTTGTGACGTCATAGCCCAGCTTCTGCAGTTCGCCGGTGACGATGGCGCTGGTGCGCGTCTCCTCAAAGCAAAGTTCTGGATGGCGATGCAGGTCGTGGCGGATGGCGCGCAGCTCGTCCTGATATTTGCGGAGGATTTCAAGGCGCATGTTTAGCGCCGGTTCGGCACGAGGGACTCGAGCTTTGCCACGCCGCGCGCAATAATGAATGTCATGATCAGATAGGCCGCCATGACAAAGAGCAGCGGCGGATAGATGATATAGGTTTCCTGCCGCACCCTGTCCGCCACGCCGTAGAAATCAACGACAGCCACGAGCGTCACAAGCGGCGTCGCCTTGAGTGTCAGGATTGTCTCGCCGCCAAGCGCCGGCAAGGCATTGCGCAGCGCGCGCGGCAGCCAGATGCGGTGCAGCACCTTCCACGGCGACATGCCAAAGGCTCGGGCTGCTTCCAGTTCTCCTTTCGAGACCGAAAGGAATGCGCCGCGCAGGATCTCGCCAGCATAGCCCGCTTCGTTCAGAATGAAAGCGAGAAGTACGTAATAGATGCCCTCTCGCAGGATTGGCCACATGAAAGATTGCCGGAGTTCCGGATAGCCCGCCAGGAATGTGCCAAGCCCGTAGTAGAGAATATAGAGCTGCACCAGAAGCGGCGTGCCGCGCATCAATGTGCAATAGCCGCGGGCGATCCTGCTCAGCCACTTTGGCCCCGTCACCTGCACGAGGCCGATGGGGATGGCCAGCAACAATCCAAAAATCATCGTTGCAACCACCAGGCCAAAGGTGATGATCAGTCCGTAGCCGAACTGAGGAAGATATTTTGGGAGCCACGACCAATCCATGCTGCCTCCTCACGCCAGCTTGGCTTGGCCGCGCCTGAGACGTTTCTCAAGCACGCCGAGGAGGTAGTTGGAAAAGAGCGTCATCACCAGGTAGATGGCCGGGAAGATGATGCGGTTGAAGGCCATGATCGGTGACATGCCATAGGCGCGCGCCGCCTCAATCTGTCCGATGGGCACGGCCTCAATGGCGCCGCGGATGACTTCCGTCGAATAGGCTCCTTGCACAAAGCCCAGCACCAGAATGCCGGCCAGCGTGCCGTTGATATCGACAGGGCCATAGCCCACGGCCTGGCCTATGGCGCTGATGCCGCGCGTTCCGGCAAAAAAGAGAAAGAGGATCAGCACAAGCTCGGGGATGCCGCGCACGACGGTGGTGTAGAAATTGGCAACTACCTTGGCGATGGGCCCGCCATAGAGCTTGGCGGATGCGCCAAGAAGCCCGAGGGCAAGGCCCAAGGCATAGGCGAAGAAGGCAATGAAAAGTGTGCGGAAGGCGCCAAGCAACAATTCGTCGCCAAAGCCTGTACGGCCGAAACTCAAGACTTCTGGAATCATCGCGCCCCGCAGCTGAGTGGCGGTTGCCCCCATTTTGGGAGCAACCGCGGTTTGCAGTTAGCCCTTAGGAGGCAGCGTCAGCAGGCCATCCAGCTTGTATTTTGTCGTGAGCTCTTCAAAGCCGCCCTTGGCCGCCAGTGACTTGATTGCGGCGTTGATCTTTTCAAGAAGGGCAGTGTCTTCCTTACGCAGGCCAACGCCCACGCCAGGTCCGAGCACTTCGACGTCCACTGGCACAGCGCCGTAGAGTTCACAGCACGCGCCTTCAGCGCTTGCCAGGAAGTTGCCCAGTGTCACGCCGTCTGCCTGCACCGCATCGAGGCGGCCAGCGGCAAGGTCGGCATTGGCTTCATCCTGGCCCTTGTAGGTCTTGAGGGAAGCGCCAGCCGGCACGAAGTACTTTTCGATCTTCTTTTCGAGAAGGGATGGAATGATGCCGTCCCAGGCGACCGGGATCAGCGTGCACTTCTCGTTCATCTCGGCGCAAAGAGCCTGCAGCAGGTCATATTCCCAGCCTTCCCATTCGCCAGCCGCGTTCTGCGAGGTGAAGGGCGGATAGGGCGCGGCATCCGTTGCAAAAACAAGGTCGGCGCGCGCGGCGCTCGAGCCGGCGCCAATGGCAATGACAGCGACAGCAGCCATCGCCAAAGCTTTAAGGTGTTTCATAATCAGTACTCCCTGGTTACACAAAAATTTCACTTTCTTATCCGCTCCGGCTCAATGATGAAGGCCGGAGACGAATTGCTTGCAGCGCGCGCTCTTGGGCGCGCCGAATACTTGCGATGGTGGGCCTTCTTCTTCGACGAGGCCCTTGTGCAGGTACATGACGTGGCTCGAAACATCGCGGGCGAATTTCATTTCATGGGTGACAAGGATCATGGTGCGCCCTTCCTTGGCGAGGTCGCGGATCACCCTCAGCACTTCTCCCACCAGTTCGGGATCAAGCGCCGATGTTGGCTCATCAAACAGCATGACTTTCGGCTGCATGGCGAGGGCGCGGGCTATGGCCGCGCGCTGCTGCTGGCCGCCCGACAGGAATGAGGGATATTGGTCGCGCTTTTCATAGAGGCCGACCTTGTGCAGCAGAGCTTCGGCGCGTTCCTTTGCTTCGGCCTTCGGCACCTTCAGCACATGCACCGGCGCTTCCATTACATTCTGCAAGACGTTCAGGTGTTGCCAGAGATTGAAGCTCTGGAATACCATGCCGAGTTCAGTGCGGATGCGCTCGACCTGCCTGGCGTTGGTTGGGTGCATGTCGCCGTCGCGCCCCTGTTTCAGGGCAATTTCCTCGCCGGCCACGGCAATACGGCCCCTTGTCGGCATTTCGAGAAAATTGATGCAGCGCAAAAACGTGCTCTTGCCTGAGCCTGACGCCCCAATCATGGAGACGACATCGCCCTCGTGGGCCTGAAGCGAAACCCCTTTGAGAACCTCCAATTGCCCGAATGTCTTGTGCAGGTCTTCCACCTCAACGGCGAGAGTGCCATTGACGGTTTTGGAAGCGTGTTTCTCGGCCAATATGCACCCCTGAAAGGTTTTTTCTTTTCAGCCTAGCAGCATAACGGGGCGGGAAGCAATCGGGCAGTCGGCCGCCATTGCGCAGGGTGCCTTTACCATTCTCAGGAATTGCGTCTAAGCTGGCACTACGCCGGGTTTGCCGCTGGCCCTTCGGGCTGCCCGCAAACGATAACATTACTTAGCCGGTCCAGTTCAGGGAGAACATCATGAAGAAATTCACCAAGGCAGCGTCTGCGTTGCTTGCAGCAACAGCTATCGCCACGGCCAGTGCCGCGCCAGCTTTCGCACAAGAGATGAAGAAGGAGTTGGGCGCGGGCGAAGGAGCGGTCGATATCCTGGCATGGCCGGGGTATATCGAGAACGGATCAACCGACAAGAACTATGACTGGGTTACTGAATTCGAGGCCAAGTCTGGCTGCAAGGTCAACGTCAAGACCGCAAATACGTCCGATGAAATGGTCGCGCTGATGAATGAGGGCGGTTTCGACCTCGTCACGGCATCGGGTGACGCGAGCCTTCGTCTCATCAAGGGCAAGCGCGTTCAACCCGTCAATGTCGACCTTATTCCTTCCTTCAAGGATGTCGATGAGCGCCTGCAGAATGCGCCCTGGCACACTGTCGACGGCCAGCACTACGGCACGCCTTATCAGTGGGGCGCCAATGTGCTCGCCTATAACAGCAAGGTGTTCCCGGAAGCGCCGAAGAGCTGGTCAGTGGTTTTCGAGGAACAGACACTGCCGGACGGCAAGAGCAACAAGGGCCGCGTGCAGGCCTTTGACGGCCCGATCTACATCGCCGATGCGGCTCTCTATCTGATGAACAAGAAGCCGGAACTGGGGATCAAGGACCCCTATGAACTGACGGAAGCGCAGTACAAGGCGGCTCTCGATCTTTTGCGTCAACAGAAGCCGCTGGTCAGCCGCTACTGGCATGATGCCTTCATCCAGATCGACGACTTCAAGAATGAAGGCGTTGTGGCCTCTTCTTCCTGGCCCTTCCAGGTCAACCTGCTGCAGGCCGACAAGGCCGTGATGGAAAAGACGCCCATCGCCTCCACCGTTCCGGAAGAAGGAGCGACGGGCTGGGCCGACACCACCATGATGCATTCGGAAGCGGCCCATCCCAACTGCGCCTATATGTGGATGGAACATTCGCTGAGCCCGAAGCTGCAAGGTGATCTTGCGGCTTGGTTCGGCTCGGTTCCTGCAAACCTCAACGCCTGCAAGGGCAATGCGCTGCTTACCGATGGCGGCTGTGACACCAATGGTCTTGGCAATTTTGACAAGGTCCATTTCTGGCGCACGCCGGTTGCCAAGTGCACAAGCCAGGCTGAAGGCTGCGTGCCATATCACCGTTGGGTTTCGGACATGATCGCCGTGCTCGGCGGCCGCTGAGCCATTCCACCATCTGAAACAATACTGCGTCACCCCGGAAGCCGGGGTGACGGCATTTTCGGGGCAGTTCTCTCATGAGCAACGCACGGCCTGTTGCGGTCAGATTCCAGAATGTGTCGCGTCACTTCGGGGCGGTGAAGGCCGTGGACGAACTGACACTCGACATCGCAGAGGGCGAGTTCTTCGCACTGCTCGGGCCATCGGGATCGGGCAAGACAACGTGCCTTCGCCTGATTGCCGGTTTTGACCAGCCAACGGCGGGCCACATTGAAATATTCGGCGAAACGGCGGAAGG
>JAIBJH010000326.1 GCA_020029455.1 Hyphomicrobiales bacterium | reverse complement strand
CAGTGACGGCAGCAGGCATGGGCTGCATGGCGGCGCTCGAAGCAGAGCGCTTCTTGCATGCGCAGGAATCTGGCCAGAAGATCGCGGCGGAGTAAGCCATGGATTGGGACAAACTCCGCATCTTTCACGCTGTGGCAGACGCCGGGAGTTTCACCCATGCGGGCCATGAGCTGAACCTGTCGCAATCTGCCGTGAGCCGCCAGATCAGCGCGCTGGAAGAGGATTTGCGCGTTCCTCTCTTCCACCGTCATGCCAGGGGTCTCATCCTTACAGAACAGGGCGAAGTTCTCTATCGCACCGCCCATGACGTGTTCACCAAACTCGCCGCCGCCAAGGCGCGCCTGATGGATTCACGCGAAAAGCCGTCCGGTGAATTGCGCGTGACGACAACTGTTGGCCTGGGTTCAATCTGGCTGACGCCGCGCCTCAAGGAATTCATGGAGCTCTACCCCGACATCCAGGTGCAAATGCTACTGGAGGATGAGGAGCTGGATCTTTCCATGCGCGAAGCAGACGTTGCGATCCGCCTGCGCATGCCCACCCAGCCTGATTTGATCCAGCGTAAGCTCTTCACTGTGCATCACCACATTTTCGCTTCAACCGACTACGTGAAGAAGCACGGCATTCCCAAATCGCTGGCAGAACTCGACCGGCACAAGATTCTGATCTTCGGAACCTCTGCATCATATCTCAGCAACTTGTCCGTCCTGCAAACCGCTGGCCGGCCCGAAGGTGACCCGCGCGCTGTGGCATTGCGTGTCAACAACGCCTATGGGCTTCGCCGCGCCGTGCAGGCTGGTTCCGGCATCGCCGTGCTTGCGGATTATCTCGTGGCCCCTGATATGAACCTCGTGCAGATCGACCTGCCAGTTGAGACTCCGGAGTTTGAAACCTACTTCGTCTACCCTGAGGAACTGAAGGAAACGAAACGCGTCACCGCATTCCGCGACTTCATCGTCGCCAAGGCGCGTGAGTGGAGTTTCTAGCAGGAAGCAGAGTGACACCATGGCAGAAACACCTGTCACAGTAGGCCGTTGCCATTGTGGAGCAGTTTCCTGGCGTGTCGATGGCGCCATTCCCGACGCGACCATCTGCAACTGTACTATGTGTAGGAAATACGGTGCTCTCTGGGCCTATGGATTCGATGGCGAGGATGTCCACGTGAGCGCTCCGGAGAACGCACTTACTCCCTATGCGCGTGCTAAAGGCACCATTTCTTTCAACTTCTGCCGGACCTGTGGCAACCTCGTGAGCTGGCGCGGCCTTGCGCCAATGAAGGACGGCCGGACACGCATTGCGGTCAACCTGCGCCTCGCCGAACTGGAAACTGTGGCAAACATTCCGTTGCAGAGGTTTGAGGGCTTGACGTCCTTCGAGGATTTACCCCGCGACGGCCGATGCGTCGGAGACGTTTTGTTCTGATAGCTCAGTCAAAATCCCGGCGCTGCAATGTCACGAGTTCCTTGCCGCCGGCATCCTGCAAAACCAGCTTGAGATGCGTGATGTCGGCCTGTTGGGTTGAAATCAGCACCTCGCTCATCATCTGCTCCGTCTTCATCTTGGCCTCGTCACAGGCCATGCGCGTTGTGGCAAGCGGGCCGAGGGACAAGGAAAGTCCATCCTGCTTGTAAGTGCCGGTGAAGCGGTTGCAGCCCAGCATGCCCCATACCTTGCCCTCCGGCTCGAACTTGACCACGACGCCATTCTGGTCATCGGCACCTAAACCCCACTCCGAGCCTTGAAGCGCCATGACGCCATCCGCCATCGCTGCAGTCACAGTGAACGCACTGGCAAGAAGGATGGGGTGAAGGTGTTTCATGTGGCTCTCCGTCACTGTTGATTGACACATCAGGCTCAAGCGCCTCGCTATTCGCAAAGCCAAGTGTAGTGCCCCGGGCCACTCCGCCGACGGAAATTTAGCAAGTTGAGCAATTACCGATACTTGGCTGATTGGTCGAACGCTGCATGTTAAACCATTCCGCGGCACCCCGGCCCTGGGCACCATTGTCCACCAGCAAATCAGGAATTTGTAGTTGGACAAATACAGCCTGCCGGACGCTTCCTCCACGTCGTCTTCGTGAGCTTGCAAGACTATTGTGGGGAAAGGCTGGCAGGGGTGGATACCCACTGCTGGAATGTAGCGAGAAGTACCCTTTTCACCGCGCGGTGTCAAGGACTAATTTCGGACTTCAGGAATTATTTTATAACCCGTTGATTTGAGCCGGATTTGAACATCGAACGCCTGCCTTTCCGGGCGCAGCGCCTTGCCCCCAGATTCGAACTTCATCGCCTTTCCGCCTATTTCGCACCTGCGAAAAGGTGGCTAGGCTACTCAGATGTCCTTCAAAACCGTCACACAGGCCCCTGCCCGCCTCAACCGTTCGGAACTGGCCGTTCCGGGTTCCAATCCCAAGCTCTTCGAGAAGGCGGCAAATTCCGCTGCCGATGTCATCTTCCTTGACCTCGAGGATGCTGTCGCGCCCGATGACAAACCGCAGGCCCGCAAGAACGTCATTGCAGCCATCGGAGACATAAACTGGGGCAGCAAAAGCCTCGCCGTGCGCATCAATGGCCTCGACACCCACTACATGTATCGCGACGTGGTGGACGTGCTGGAACAGGCCAGCGACCGCCTCGATCTCATCATGATCCCCAAGGTCGGCACCGCCGCCGATGTCTACGCCCTCGACATGCTGGTGACTCAGATCGAAAACGCCAAGGGCCGCAAGAAGCGTGTGGGCTTCGAACTCATCATCGAGACCGCGCTTGGCATGCAGAACATCCACGAGATTGCCGCCGCTTCC
>JAIBJH010000325.1 GCA_020029455.1 Hyphomicrobiales bacterium | reverse complement strand
CATCATGGCGAATTGTCGGTGGAGCAAATGCTGTTCCTGCGGCCTGTGCCGGGTTTTGCGCGCTATGCCACGCCGATCCAGAACTTATGGCTTGCCTCCGCCGGATGCCATCCGGGTGGCGGCATTTCCGGCACTGCCGGATGGAATGCGGCTGAAGCGATCATGGGGGCCGGCTCATGAATATCGCGCTTACCCATTTCGAGAAGCCGCTGCAGACCACACATTTCCATGCGCGTACTTCGGCGCTGTGCAAGACCCATCGCTGGGGGCCATGGGCGGGCTATGCCACGGTGCTCAGCTTTGAAGACACGGCCATGGAATATACGGCGATCCGCAACCAGGCTTCGCTTTATGACCTGTGCCCCATGGTCAAGTATGCCATCAAAGGCAAGGATGCGGCACACTATCTCAATCACCTGACTGTCAGAAATGCCGCGAAGCTCGCAGTGGGCTCCGTTCACTACACGGTGTGGTGCGATGATGACGGCAAGCTCATCGATGACGGCACATTGTTCCGGCTTTCCGAGAATGAATATCGCCTGTGCTGCCAGGAACGGCATCTGCCATGGCTTCTCGACAGCGCGCTCGGCTTCGATGCCGCTATCGAGGATGTGACCGAAAAGATTGCCGCGCTTTCGCTGCAGGGGCCGACTTCCGCTGCCGTCCTGGCAAAAGCCGGATTTGATGTTTCAAAACTGAAGCCATTCCGCATGATGATTTTCCCGTTCCGCAAGGGCAAGCTGCTCATCACGCGCACGGGCTTTACCGGTGATCTTGGTTATGAGCTGTGGATTGCGCCGGAGCTTGCGCTGCCGCTGTGGGATCATCTCTTTGATGCGGGCGCACTCCATGGGCTGCGCGCTATCGGCAGCGAGGCACTCAATATGGCGCGGCTTGAGGCCGGCTTCATCATCACCAATCTTGATTTCACGCCTTCGCAGCAGGCAGTGCGCGAAGACCGGGTGCGCTCGCCCATCGAGATGGGACTCGACTGGCTGATCGACTGGGACAAGGGCCATTTCAACGGCAGGCGGGCGCTTCTCGCCGAGCGCGATGGCGGGAGTTCGAAGTGGGCGTTCATTGGCCTTGAGATCGAGGGCAATGTGGAGGCGCCCGGCGCCATTCTCTATTTCAACAAAAGCCACGAGGCAGGCGTCATCACCGGATCATGCTGGTCGCCCACTCTCAAAAAAAGCATCGGGCTTGCCCAGGTGGCGCGCAAGCACAGGGACGGCTACAATCTCTGGACTGAAATCTATGCCCTCCGGGAACTGCATTATGTGAAGCTGATGGTGCCGGTCCGAGCAGCAGAGAGGCCCTTCTTCAACCCGGCGCGGCGGCGCGCCACGCCGCCGGGGAGGTTCTGATGTCGCTTGAAAGGCATCCGCTTTCGCCTCGGCTTACCCACGCGCCAGAAAGCCTGCCGCGCGAGGCCTATCTGTCGCAAGGCTGGTTCGAGCGCGAGACGGCCAGCGTGTTCACGAAGCAGTGGATTTGCGTTGGGCGCGTTTCAGATTTTGCACCCAAGACGATGCGGCGTGTGAATGCGGGCGCGGCATCGGTCATCGTGTGCAACACGGGCACAGCGCTTGCGGCTTATCACAATGTCTGCCGCCATCGTGGGTCGGAGTTGTGTCGCGGCGAAAGTGCCGAACTCGGCAAGCTGATCACCTGCCCCTATCATGCCTGGGCCTATGCGGCGGCGGACGGCAGGTTGGTCTCAACCGCTTATGCAAAGCCGACGCCAGACTTCGACAAGTCCGAGCATGGACTTTTGCCTGTGGCGATACGGCAATGGAGCGGTTTTCTCTTTCTCAACGCCAGCGCCAATCCTGGTGAGATCGGTTCCGATGTACCGCTTTCCACCTTGGACCATTGGCCCATGAAAGATCTCGTGACTGGGCACCGCTGGGTGAAGGAACTCGCCTGCAACTGGAAAGTCTTCTGGGAGAATTATTCCGAATGCCTGCACTGCCCCGGCATTCATCCCGAACTCTGTGATCTTGTTCCGATCTACAAAACAGGCGTGATGGGGCCAACGGAAGCACTCGATTGGACACCGGAACAGGAACCGCAGCGTAATCTGAAACCAGGCGCCGACACCTGGACGCTCACGGGAAAACCGTGCGGGCCAGCATTCTCAACGCTCACAGAAAGCGAACGGCAGGCGGGCTACACATTCGTGACACTGTGGCCGTCGCTCTATGTGGTGGCCCATGTGGACTATGTGCGCGCGGTGAGGCTTGAGCCTCTCTCACCCGACCGCACACGTCTCACTGCTGAATGGTATTTCTCCAAGGAGACGCTGGCGCAGCCCGGCTTTGATGCAGTCGAAGTTGCAGGCTTTGCCAAGATCGTGCTCGGTCAGGATGGCGATGCGGCTGAATTGAACCAGCGGGGCCTTCGTTCGCCTGCTTTCGCTCACGGCCGCCTGATGCCGGAAGAATATGAAATCCACCGCTTCCACAAATGGGTCTTGCAACAGATGGAGGAGAAGACATGACCGAGCTCCCCTACCGCTCCCTTGAAGTTCCCGCCGATTGGGACCGGCGCGGCCTTCCCGCCTGGACCTATCGCTCGGAAGCGTTGTTCGAACTCGAGAAAGAGAACGTCTTCCTCACCCATTGGCAGATTGCCGGCCATGAGAATGACCTGCCGGCGCCGGGCGATTGGCTGACCTTCGACATTCTGGGCGAGCGCGCCGTTATCATGCGCGGCGCCGACAACAAGGTCCGCGCCTTCCACAATCTCTGCCGCCACCGGGGGGCGCGGGTGGTCGATGGCGACAAGGGCCATTGCAAGGG
>JAIBJH010000099.1 GCA_020029455.1 Hyphomicrobiales bacterium | reverse complement strand
GAATCCGATATATGCAACAACTTCCTTCTTGGCGGCGAGCGCGTCCAGGCCTTCCAAATCGGAACATTGGTGAATGTAACCGCGCGATGACAGGATGTTAAGGAAATCGGATTTGAGGCTGGTCATGGTGAGCCGCTCTTACTGGCAGGGTTGATAGGTGTCAAAACTCACGCGTGCGCTGGGTTTGATGAGTGGCACATCGCTTGACGGCATCGACGTGGCGCTGGTGGAGACGGACGGCGAAGAGATCGTGCGGCGCGGGCCCTTTCTTTCCGTGCCTTATGATGAGATGCAGCGCGCCGTTCTGCGCCAATCGCTCAAGGATGCCGAGGTGATGAATGATGGCAGCTCGAGGTCAGGAAATTTGGCAGAGGCTGAAAAAGCCTTGACCCAATGGCATGCCAAGGCGGTTCATGCATGGGTGCATAAATCAGGCGTAAGTCTTTCAAATATTGATGTAATCGGCTTTCATGGGCAGACCGTCATTCATCGCCCGGAGAAACAACTGACGGTGCAATTGGGCGATGGCACGGGATTGGCGCGGCAATTGGGCGTGTCTGTCGTCTATGACATGCGCGCTGTTGATGTTGCGGCAGGCGGGCAGGGCGCGCCACTTGTGCCGGTCTATCATCGGGCGCTGGCCGCTGGCATTCCGGATCGACCCATTGCATTTGTGAATATCGGCGGCGTGGCCAATGTCACCTGGATTGGGCGCGATGGCGAATTGTTGGCCTTCGACACAGGTCCCGGCAATGCCTTGATCGATGACTGGATGAAGCATCACACAGGCACTGCCCTCGATGAAAATGGCCGCGTGGCGCTGTCAGGGCGTGTTGATGAAGCGGCCGTGGCACAATTCCTGGGCGACAGTTACTTCGAGAAGCATGCGCCCAAGTCGCTTGACCGCAACAGCTTTGCGAATATCCGGCTGGATGGTCTTTCTGCCGCCGATGGGGCGGCAACGCTGGTTGCCGTCACGGTCCGTGCCATTGCGGCTTCGCGCCCGCATTTTCCTGAAGCCCCGGTTCTCTGGGTCATCTGCGGCGGCGGGAGGCACAACAGGGCGATCATGCAATCGCTCAAGGCGCTGTTGCCCCGCGTGGAACCTGCCGAGACTTTTGGTTTCAATGGCGATGCCATGGAGGCGGAGGCCTGGGCCTATCTCGCGGTGAGGTCGCTCAAGGGACTGCCCCTGAGTTTTCCGGGAACGACGGGCGTCCAGAGAGCGGCCATGATGATCGCTGATACGGGGATCATCATGGTTACGAGATTTGCCGCCATGGGGCCGGATCGCGTGATGATCTTGAAGAACAGCAGATAGGCGAAGGACGAGGAAACAGCGGCAAGAAGTATCAGGGCAAGCCATGTGCTGCCCGATGTGCTGGCCAGTTGCTGCGGCGTGGAAAAGGCGAAAACCAGCACTGCCATAAAGATTGTCGAGCAGATGAGCTGGCAGGTGGCAGTAGTCACCGGCGGCGTTCCCATAAGCCTGCGCTTTTGCCAGAGTGAACCCACGCCATAGCTGAGCGAAGCGCCGAGGCAAGCAAGAATGCCGATGGTTTCCTGGTTGAGGTCGGCGAAGTTGACGCCGCGCAGAACCGCCACGCCAACAAGCCCAAGGACAAGCGAGATGATCTTGCGCCCCGACAGGACTTCCGCGCCTGCAATTGCCAAGACCAGCAAGCCGAAGAAGGGTGTTGTTGCATTGAGCACCGAAGCGAGACTCGCGGTGATGGAATGCTGGCCATAGACGATCAGCGTGAAGGGGATGATGTTGTTGGTGAGCGAGACGCCGGCGAAGGAAACCCAGCTTCGTGTGTCGGTCGGCAAGGCACCTTGCCACCACCAATGGATGGGCAGAAGAATGGCTGCCGCCAACGCCACGCGCACGAAAACGATAAGGAGCGTCGGCAGTTCCTTCACGGCGATGCCGATGAAGATGAAGGAGGCGCGCCAGACGATCGAGAGCAGAACCAGCAAAGGCCAGTCGGCATTGACTACGGCAGGGGAAGAGTTCTGAGTCACGGGTTTCTCCAGTGACCCGGCATTTACGTGCCTCGTGGATTCGCAACCACCCGAAAAGCGGATGGGAGCTATGCCTCTCTGGTGAGCCTGCGGTCGAGATAGTCGGCGCAGATCTTGGTCAGTTCGTCGACCTTGTCCTGGAAGAAGTGGTTGGCCCCGGCAATGACCTTGTGTTCGATGATGATGCCCCGCTGAGTCTTGAGCTTGGAGACGAGGGTGTGCACGGCCTCAGGTGACGTCACCGTGTCCTTGTCACCATTCACAAAGAGGCCCGATGCCGGGCACGGGGCGAGGAAAGAGAAGTCATAGTGCTTGGCGAGAGGCGCTATGGAGATGAAGCCGGAAATCTCGGGCCTGCGCATCAGGAGCTGCATGGAAATCCAGGCACCGAAGGACACACCGGCGATCCAGCAGATCTTGGCTTCGCGGTTGAAGGATTGCAGCCAGTCGAGTGCCGATGCCGCATCCGAAAGTTCGCCCGCGCCATTGTCGAACATGCCCTGGCTTCGCCCCACGCCCCTGAAGTTGAAGCGCATGACCGAGAAACCCCGGCTCTGGAACATGCCATAGAGCGAATGCACGATGGGGTTGTTCATGGTGCCGCCAAAGGCGGGGTGGGGGTGGAGGAGAATGGCGATGGGTGCGCCCGTGGCCTTGGCTTGGTTGTAGCGTCCCTCCAGCCTGCCGGCGGGGCCGTTAAATATCACTTCTGGCATTGTTATCCTTGCGGAAAGGCCCTGCTGGCCGATCTTTTACTTGACTTCCCTAGTCGGAAATTTTACATCCAGATTAGAATTATTCCAAAGACCGAACTTCCCCGGAGGCACCAATCCGGGCTCGCCTTTAGCACGGGGCGGGGGGCAAAAAGCAAGCCTTTCGTCAACCTATTCAGGAACCTATTCAGGGAATTGGCACGATGAAGATGAGCACCAAGGGTCGCTATGCCGTGATGGCCATGATCGACATCGGCCAACATAGCCATGGCGCGCCCATCTCCCTCAATGAAATATCCGAGCGGCAGGAGATCAGCCAGGAATATCTGGAGCAGCTTTTTGGCAAGCTGCGCCGGGCAGGATTGGTGGCAAGTACGAGGGGTCCAGGCGGTGGCTATACTCTGGCGAAGACCCCAGCCGACATTGCGCTTTCCGACGTGATTCTGGCGGTGGATGAGCCGCTGCGCGTCACTCGCTGTTCGGGCGATGCGGTTGATGGCTGCGTAAAGGGCCAGAAGTGCTGCGCCCATGACTTGTGGTCATCACTCGGGCGGCAGATGATGTTTTTCCTGGAATCGGTGACGCTTGAGGATGTGGTGGAGAACCGCAATCTGGCGCTTGCCGCCGCTATCAAGCAGGCCAAGGACCGTCATACTCCGTCTGCGGGAGTGCGGCATTGAGAGTTTATCTCGACCATAACGCCACAAGCCCGCTTCGGCCTGCGGTGAAAGCGGCGATGCTGGCGGCCATGGAAGTGGGTGGTAATGCGTCTTCCATCCACCTTGAGGGTCGCACTGCGCGCAATATCATGGATGATGGGCGCGAGGCGATTGCGGTGTCGATTGGATCACTGCCGCAGATGGTTGCCTTCACCAGCGGCGGCACGGAAGCGAACAACTGGGCCATAGGTGGCGTGGGCGCTGAACACATTGTCGTTTCTTCCATCGAACATCCAAGTGTGCTGGCGGCGGCCAAGGCAACGGGCAAGACAGTCGATGTGCTTCCCGTTGATGCGCAGGGCCGAGTGAAGATTGATGCGTTGCCCGCGTTTCTGAAGCGGCCCAACACGCTGGTGTCGGTGCAGCTTGCCAACAATGAAACAGGCGTTGTGCAGGACGTCCCTGCTATTGCCACCGTCGTGCATCAGGCGGGCGCGCTGCTGCATGTTGACGCCGTGCAGGCGTTTAAGAAAGTTCCGGTGAACTTCGGATTGCTGGGCTGCGATCTCCTCACCCTTGCTGCCCACAAGGTTGGCGGGCCGCAGGGCATTGGTGCACTTGTGATCCGCGATGGCTTGGTGATCGAACCGTTGCTTGCTGGCGGCGGCCAGGAATTGCGCCGCCGCGCGGGCACCGAAAATATTGCAGCGATTGCCGGTTTCGGCGCATTGGCGCAGGAGCCGATGCTTGAAATACAGGCACTTCTCGGCACACTGGAACAAGGTTTGCGCGGCGCAATTATCTCCTCGGGCGAAGCCGCGCGCCTGCCCAACACAAGCTGCTTTTCCATTCCCGGCATGAAGGCCGAAACGCTGCTGATGAATCTCGATCTTGAGGGCTTTGCGGTGTCATCGGGCTCGGCGTGTTCCTCCGGCAAAGTGGGCAAGAGCCATGTACTGGAAGCGATGGGCGTCGCATCTGAATTGGCGCAATGCGCCATCCGCGTGAGCCTGGGCTGGAACACGAGCGCTGCGGATATTGCGCGCTTTCACGAAACACTGAACACACTGCGGGCGAGAGCATCTTCCCGCGCCGCGGCTTGAGGTAATCATGGCTGACGAAGACACAATAGAACTGGTCCGCGAGATCGACGTCGATAAGTATAAGTATGGCTTCGAGACGGATATCGAGAGCGACTTTGCGCCCAAGGGCCTCAACGAAGACACGGTGCGCTTCATCTCGGCGAAGAAGGGCGAGCCCTCCTGGATGCTGGAATGGCGGCTTGAGGCCTATCGCCGTTGGTTGAACATGGAAGAGCCCAAGTGGGCGAAGGTTCATTATCCACCCATCGACTTCCAGGCCATCTACTATTACGCCGCGCCGAAATCGCAGGCTGCACCCAAGTCGCTCGACGAGATCGATCCTAAGCTGCTCGAAACCTATGCCAAGCTCGGCATTCCGCTGAAGGAACAGGAAATTCTTGCCGGTGTGCGGAAGCAGGGCGAGCCGTCACGGCTAGATGATGCGATTGGCAGCGAATATGCCTCCGGCAAGGTGGCGGTCGATGCGGTGTTCGATTCCGTTTCGGTTGTGACGACCTTCAAGGATGAGCTCGCCAAGCATGGCGTCATCTTCTGTTCGATGTCTGAAGCTGTTCGCGAACATCCGGAACTGGTGAAGCAGTATCTGGGCAGCGTGGTACCGCAGGGCGACAACTATTATGCGGCACTCAATTCGGCGGTGTTCTCCGACGGCTCCTTTGTCTATGTGCCGCCTGGTGTGCGCTGCCCCATGGAGCTTTCGACTTACTTCCGCATGAATGCCAAGAACACCGGGCAGTTCGAGCGTACACTCATTATCGCCGACAAGGGCGCCTACGTCTCCTATCTCGAAGGCTGTACCGCGCCGACGCGCGACGAGAGCCAGCTTCACGCCGCCGTGGTGGAACTGATCTCCCATGAGAATGCCGAGATCAAATATTCGACGGTGCAGAACTGGTATCCCGGCGACAAGGAAGGCAAGGGCGGCGTCTATAATTTTGTGACCAAGCGCGGTGATTGCCGTGGTCACCACTCCAAGATTTCCTGGACTCAGGTTGAGACGGGCTCTGCCATCACCTGGAAATACCCAAGCGTCCTCTTGCGCGGCGATCATTCGCGCGGCGAATTCTATTCCATCGCCATTTCCAATGGCCGCCAGCAGGTGGATTCCGGCACCAAGATGATCCATCTCGGCAAGAACACCTCGAGCCGCATCGTCTCCAAGGGCATCGCTGCGGGGCGCAGCGACAACACCTATCGCGGCCTTGTTTCGGCACACCGCAAGGCGCTGAACGCGCGCAACTTCACGCAATGCGACTCGCTTTTGATCGGCGACAAGTGCGGGGCGCACACGGTGCCTTACATCGAAAGCAAGACTTCGACGGCGCAGTTCGAACACGAGGCAACCACGTCGAAAATTTCCGATGACCAGATGTTCTACTGCCGGTCGCGCGGGCTCTCGCAGGAGGAAGCGGTGGCGTTGATCGTCAACGGCTTCGTGCGCGATGTGCTGCAGCAATTGCCCATGGAATTCATGGCGGAAACGCAGAAGCTGATTGGCATTTCACTGGAAGGGTCAGTGGGATGATCACAGCTATCGATCATGTCCAACTCGCCATGCCTTCGGGTCAGGAAGCAAAGGCACGGGATTATTACATCGGTGTATTGGGCCTGACAGAGATCGACAAGCCACCTGTCTTGGCGAAACGTGGCGGCGCGTGGTTTACCGCAGGTGATGTGCAGATTCACTTGGGAGTCGAGGAAGATTTTCGTGCCGCCAAGAAAGCTCACCCCGCTTTTCGAGCCCGTAATTCTGAAGCTCTAAAAATCAAACTTTCCGGCGCAGGCTATCCCGTCAAGGATGATGACGCCATCCCCGGTACCAAGCGTTTTTACACCGAAGATTGCTTCAGCAATCGCATTGAAATCATTTGTCAGGATTGACCATGCTCTCGATTAAAAATCTCCATGTCCGCCTTGCCGATGAGCAGCGGGAAATATTGAAAGGCCTCACGCTGGCAGCGTGCGGCGAAGGGCGTGTTTCTTGCCTTCCAGTACCCGATTGAGATTCCGGGCGTTGCCACCATGCAGTTCCTGAAGGTCGCGGCCAACGCCCAGCGCAAGGCGCGTGGCGAAAAGGAATACACCGTTCCCGAATTCATGAAGCATGTGAGGGCCAAGGCCGAGGCGCTTAACATCAACCAGGACATGCTGAAGCGGGCGGTGAATGTGGGTTTCTCCGGCGGTGAAAAGAAGCGCGCGGAAATTTTGCAAATGGCGGTGCTGGAGCCTTCGCTCTGCGTGCTCGATGAAACTGATTCTGGATTGGACATTGACGCGATGCGCGTGGTGGCCGATGGCGTCAATGCGCTGCGCTCTCCGGATCGCGCCATGATCGTCATCACGCATTACCAGCGCCTTCTCGACTACATCGTACCGGACAAGGTGCATGTGCTCTCCGATGGCAAAATCGTGAAGTCTGGGCCAAAGGAGCTGGCGCTGGAGCTTGAAGAAAAGGGCTACGCCAATTTCGTTGGGCAAGCGGCATGAATGTGATGACCACCATGACGCCAGCCGAACAGGCGCTGGGCCTGACACTTCCCAATCGCCGCGAGGAGGAATGGAAGTGGACGGATCTGCGCCGCTTCGTCGAAAGGCCCTATGGCGCTGTTGTTCCTGCTGATCGCAAGGCAGTTGAACGGCTGCTTGCGCAATCTCCATTTGCAGGTCTCAAGGGTCCACGCTTGGTGATCGCCAATGGCGTGGTGGATGAAAAGCTCTCAAGGCTTGCAGGCGTCAAGTTGGCCAAGGGCGCGGCAGCGGTTGCCCATGAAGATGTTCTGCTTTCACTAAACAACAAACTGGGTGTTGCGGGCGCGACGCTGACATTTGAAGGTGCTGTGGACCAGCCGGTCGTCATCGTCTTCGTCACGACGGGCGAGAACAGCGCCGTGGCAAGCCGCCTCCATCTCGACGTGGCGGAAGGGGCTTCGGCCAGCGTGATTGAAGTTCATCTCGGTGAAGGTGCCTATCTGCACAATCCGGTAGTGTCGGCTTCGATCGGCAAGGGCGCAAGACTTGACCGGGTGAAGGTGGAGCAGGAGGCGTCATCCGCGCAACACCTCTCTCACTTGATCGCAACGCTTGGCGCTAATGCTATTCTCAATGATTTCACGCTCACAGCGGGTGCTGCGCTATCGCGGCAGAATGTCAATGTGGATTTCACGGGCAAGGGCAGCAACCTGCGCGTCAATGGCAGCTATCTGCTAACGGACTCGCAACACGCCGATACGCGGCTCATTGTCGATCACAAGGTGCCGCACTGCACCTCGCGTGAGCTTTTCAAATGCGTGATGGCGGAGAAGGCGCGCGGCGTCTTCCAGGGCAAGGTGATCGTGAGGCCCGATGCGCAGAAGACGGACGGCAAGCAGTCGTCCCATGCGCTGCTGCTGTCGGAGACGGCGGAGTTCGATGCGAAGCCCGAACTGGAAATCTATGCCGATGACGTGATCTGCGGCCATGGAACGACTTGCGGCGACCTCGATCACGATCACCTTTTCTATCTCCGTTCGCGCGGCATTCCGGAAGCGGAGGCGCGAAGCCTTCTCGTTCAGGCCTTCCTCGCCGAAGCCATCGAGGCGGTGGAGAATGAACAGGTGCGGGAGGTGCTAACGGAGATGATTGTGGAGAGGCTGGTGTGAGCGCAATCCACAACACTCTCCCCCAGCTCCGCTGGGGGAGTACCGCGAAGCGGGAAGGGGGTATGTCCGCACCCGTTGAACCACCCCCTCGACCCCCCGGACAGGCCGTGGGGCCACTCTTCCAACAAGTTGGGGGAGAGAGATGAGCTACGACATCACCCGCATCCGCGCGGACTTTCCGATCCTCACGCAACAGGTTTATGGAAAGCCGCTGGTCTATCTCGACAATGCGGCGTCGGCGCAGAAGCCGAAGGCAGTGCTCGACGCTATGAACCACTGCATGACTGAAGGCTATGCCAATGTGCATCGCGGCCTGCATTTCCTCTCCAATACAGCCACACAGGCCTTTGAGGATGCACGGGAAAGTGCGCGGCGTTTTCTCAACGCGTCATCGAAGGAGCAGATCATCTTCACGCGCAACGCCACTGAGGCGATCAACCTTGTGGCGCAGAGCTTCGGCGGGCAGGTGATCGGCGAGGGCGATGAGATCGTACTTTCAATCCTTGAGCACCATTCCAACATCGTGCCCTGGCATTTCCACCGGGAACGGCGGGGTGCTGTCATCCGCTGGGCGCCTGTTGACGATGACGGCAATTTCCTGATCGAGGAATTTGCCAAGCTACTCAACCCCCGCACCAAGATCGTCGCCATCACCATGATGTCCAATGCTCTGGGCACCATCACACCGGTCGAAGAGATCATCCAGCTTTCCCACGCGCGCGGCATCCCCGTGCTGCTCGATGCGAGCCAAATGGCTGTCCATGGCAAGATCGATGTTCAGGCTCTGGATTGCGATTTTCTCGCCTTCACGGGCCACAAGACCTATGGGCCCACCGGCATCGGCGTTCTCTATGGCAAGGCAGAGCTTCTGAAGAAAATGCCGCCCTATCAGGGCGGCGGCGAGATGATCTCGGAAGTCACCGTCGATGGCATCACCTACAATGATCCGCCGCACCGTTTCGAGGCGGGAACGCCGGCCATCGTGGAGGCGATAGGGCTCGGTGCCGCGCTTGACTACATGACAGCGATTGGCGCGGAGGCCATCGCGGCCCATGAAATGGCGCTCCACACCCACGCCATGGAGCGGCTTTCCAAGATTAATTCACTGCGTATTTTCGGCCAGGCGAAGCACAAAGGGCCCATCATTTCGTTTACCATGGAGGGCGCACACCCCCATGACGTGGCAACGGTTATCGACCGGCAGGGCGTTGCCGTACGCGCGGGCACCCATTGCACGCAGCCGTTGCTTGCCCGTTTTGGCGTTACGGCCACGGCCAGGGCCTCCTTTGCCCTCTACAACACCCATGAGGAGGTTGATAAACTGGCGGATGCGCTTATCTCTGCACAGAGGATATTCACGTGACAGAAGCCGCAGCCACTGTCGAGAACGCCCCGAACCCCTCCGCCATCCCGGCGGATGAGCTGGCACGGCTGACCGACGACATCATCGCGGCGCTGAAGACGGTTTACGATCCGGAAATCCCGGTCGACATTTATGAACTGGGCCTCATCTACAAGGTCGACATAGACGATGACCGCAATGTGGCGATTGACATGACGCTCACGGCGCCGGGCTGCCCGGTGGCAGGAGACATGCCGGGCTGGGTGGAGAATGCCGTTTCCTCTGTGCCGGGCGTGCAGAGCGCCAAGTGCAAGATTGTATTCGATCCGCCATGGGATCATTCGCGTATGAGCGAAGAGGCCCGCATGGCGATGAATATGTGGTGATGGGACATTCGGCACCTGCCCTGGTGCTTGCCACGCTGTGTTTTGTTGGCCCAGCGGCAGCACGCGACAATTGTAACATCGCCTATGATTTCGATCAGGGCGCGCTGCGCCTCGGCAAGGTGAAGCCGGTGGTGCGAAAAACCTTCTTTGAGCCAGACAATGTGAATGAGCCTAACGTCTATGTCATCGGCGGCGATGAGCTGGTCATTGGCGAGCAGGACGGCACCTATGTCTGCGCCCTCTATGTGAACAGGAAGGGTGTTGAAACAATGGGCTGGCTCAAAGCCGCTGACATCGAGGTTTCGCCTGTGGGTGACGTGCCCTTCAAGCAATGGCTGGGCAAGTGGACGGCCGGAGAGTGGCACAACATTGAAATCAAACGCAGCAAGACGCCGGGCTGGATCGATTTTGTGGGCGAGGCTGCCTGGGCTGCCTCAGAGGAAGCGGCGCAAAATGGCGGCCTCCATGAAGGCGGCATTGGCGCGGATGCGCCCATTGTGAATGGCGTTGTGGGCTACAGCGTGAAGGACTGGACTTCCAGCGAATACGTCCCATATGACGAGAAGGCGGCAGAACGGTATATGTGCGCGGCCCGTCTGAAAGTTTTAAGCCGCCGTTATCTTATGGTAGAAGACAATCGCAACTGTGGCGGGGCCAATGTCTCCTCCACGGGGTTTTACGTGAGAGCAAAATAGCCATGGCACTGCCTCAAGTCTTGAAGCTGACCGATGCCGCCGCAGCGCGCGTGCGCGATCTCATGGCCAAGGGCGAGGGCGTGGGGCTTCGCGTAGGTGTCAAGAACGGCGGCTGTGCTGGCATGGAATACACCATGGAATGGGCCAACGAGAAAAAGCCGTTCGATGAAGTGGTGGAAGACAAGGGCGCGAAGGTTTTGATTGAGGCCAAGGCGCTGATGTTCCTGCTCGGCACCGAGATGGATTACCAGACGAGCGTTCTCAAATCGGGTTTCGTCTTCAACAATCCGAACCAGGTTTCGGCCTGCGGCTGCGGCGAGAGTGTCGAGATCAAGCCTGCCGCCTTGCCGGCATGAGCTATTCGAACGAGTTCAAGGAATTCCTCTTCGAACATCTGGCGGGCTTCGGGCCCGTCTCGATCCGGCGCATGTTCGGCGGCGGCGGTATTTACCGCGATGGGTTGATGTTCGGCCTCATCGATGAGGAGACCGTCTATCTCAAGGTCGATGACGAGACGCGGGTGCGCTTTGAAGCGGAGGGCTCGGAACCCTTCGTCTACGCGCCGGCCAAGGGCAAGACTGTTGCCATGAGCTATTATCGTGTGCCGGTGCGCTGCATGGATGATGCGGGCGAAATGACGGAGTGGGCAAAACTGGCATATGGTGCGGCGTTGCGGGCACAGAGGAAGAAGCCAAAATCATCCGTACCCTGAGGAATTCTTTAAATCTCTCCATGGGTCGACTTGATCGGCCCACCCAGACTTTCGAAGGTCTCGCATGCGGAAAGTCTGGATCTGCGGATGGTCTCGGAGCAAGTCCGGGACACCGATGGAGATAGCGCCTAGAAATTCGGGGGCACGTATTTGCGCATGGGCGCTTTTTCGGCGGGGCCGAGGAAAGAAACGCCGATTGTTTTGTCCAGCTTCCAGGCCACCTGCACGGGGCGGATAGTATGTTCGGCCACCATGAGGAGCTTGAAGCGATGCGGCAACCTGGTTACGCCATCGATCTTGATCTGCGCGCCAGTCTCAGAGACGTCACGCACTTGGCAATCGATTGCGGCCCAATCATCAAAGATGATCTTTGCAGCCTTCAACACGCGGCGGCGAGGGGATGCTCGAAGATGGGTAAAACTGGCTTCTTTGCTGTCCATTTGAACAGCTGGCTAGCATTCCGGCGTTAAGATTAATCCAACAACCGCATGCAATCAGGCGCTGCGACTGCGCGGTGGAGACGACAGGAAGGCCGGCATGTTACCCTGGTGGAAACCCTTGTGATCAGGGCCTTCTTCGTCCCGGGGCCGGCGCTGATGGGGCGCCTTGACAGGAGCGCTTTGCGACTTCCTGTTGTCGCGGGTGGCGCGCTTTTCCTGAGGGTGCTTAACCTGTTGTTCAGGCTGTTTGCGACTGTCCTTTTGCGGCTTTCTCTCGTGATGGCGGTCGTGTGGTTTGCCATCGCGGCGATGACTGGATTCTTCTCCAGCTTCGGGTGCAGGCTTTCCGCCAAACCATTCGATTGATTTCTTGATCAGCTCCTCGATGGCCTTGAAGTGCTTGTTGTCATGCGAGGTCACCAGCATGTAGGCGTGGCCTTCACGCCCGGCTCTCCCCGTGCGGCCGATGCGATGGACATAGTCTTCCGAATGAATGGGCACATCGAAGTTGAAGATGTGGCTCACTTCCGGAATGTCGAGGCCGCGGGCTGCGACGTCCGAGGCGATGAGGAATTTCACTTCCTGGGCGCGGAAGGCCGCGAGGGTGCGGAGCCTAGCGCTCTGGTCCATGTCGCCGTGGAGTGCTGCCGCATTGAAGCCGTGGCGCTGAAGTGACTTCTCGAGCAAAGCCACGGTGGTTTTGCGGTTGGCGAAGATGATGGCGTTGTTGATGCTGTCCTGGCTGCGCAAGAGCTGGCGAAGCGCGTCACGCTTGGCCTTTGGGTCGGAGGGACACTTCACTGCGAACTGCATGATCGTCGAAGCCGTCGAGGAAACGGCAGCCGTTTCGACCTGCACCGGATTATGCAGGAACTGCGATGTCAGGCGCTGGATTTCCGGCGGCATGGTGGCAGAGAAGAACAAGGTCTGCCGTGTAAACGGCAGCGTTTTGCAGATCCGTTCGATGTCCGGGATGAAACCCATGTCGAGCATGCGGTCGGCTTCGTCGATGACGAGAAGCTCAACGCCGTTGAGCAGAAGCTTGCCGCGCTCGAAATGGTCGAGCAGGCGGCCCGGCGTTGCGATCACCACATCGGCGCCACGGTCGATCTTGGCAGCCTGTGGCTCGAAGGCCACGCCGCCGATGAGCGTTGCGACAGAAAGCTGGTGCAGCTTGCCCAGCGCATCGAAGGCTTCCTGCACCTGGATGGCAAGCTCGCGGGTGGGTTCGAGAATGAGGGTGCGCGGCATGCGGGCGCGGGCTCTCCCCTTTTCGAGCAGCGTCAGCATGGGTAGTACGAAGGCTGCCGTCTTGCCGGAGCCGGTCTGGGCAAGGCCCAGAACGTCTCTCCGGGCAAGGGCGTGGGGAATGGCTTCAGCCTGGATGGGGGTGGGGGTGGTGTATCCTGCAGCCGTTACGGCTTCGAGGACTTTGGGGCTCAAACCGAGCGTCGAAAAACTCATGTGAGTAGGTGGTAAACCAATCTGGCGAGGGAAAATACTATGCGGCGCCCGGGGCTAGACTCGCCATTGCCGGGGTCGCCTGTCGATGCTGGCGATAGGGATTTCCGCCGGGAAAGTCAAACGAAAGGGAAGGCGCTACAGCAGCCGGCGGTCATTTTGACCGTCGAAAAGCTGCTGTAGATTAACAGGTGGCGCATCTTTCCTCTCGTAAATGCTTACACTTGCTCGTCCGATGCGCTGGAAGCTGCCCTTGGCGCATAGTACTTAAGCGTTATGGTTAGGGACTGTCGCTTAGGGATTGTCGCCCAGGGCCTTGTCCACAGCGCCACCGATGTAACCTCCCACCAGCGGCGCCAGGATGAAGAGCCAAAGCTGCTGCAGGGCCCAGCCACTTTCGACAACGGCAGTCGCCAGGGAGCGCGCCGGATTGAGCGAGGTATTGGCCACCGGAATGCTTATGATGTGCATGACGGCAAGCGTGAGGCCGATCGCCACTGGGGCCAGATTGCCAGCGCCATCTTTCCGCGTCACGCGGGCGATGATGAAAATGAAGACCGCCGTTTGCACCACTTCCATCAACAGCGCTGCAAGCAGGTTGTAGCCGCCCGGGGAGTGCTCGCCATAGCCGTTGGAGGCAAAGCCTGCCGGCAGACTGCCATCGCCACGGTTGCTGAGGATAAGCGCGAAGAAAAGCGCTGCCAGCACGCCGCCCACGGCTTGCGAAATCCAGTAGGGCGCAATGTCCTTGGCGGTGAAGCGGCCCGCGGCAAAAAGGCCGAGCGTCACGGCCGGGTTGAAGTGGCCACCGGATATAGGCCCCACGGCCCAAGCCATGGCCATGACAGTGAGGCCAATACATAGCGCCACACCTAGGCCCGCGGCATTGCCGGAGATCAGCGCTGCGCCAAGCACGGCCGATACCAACATGAAAGTGCCTATGGCTTCTGCGAAAAGTTTACGGTTCATGATTGTCGCCCCCATTGAATATTGACGGCGCGTTTATGGGTGATTCGCGCCGCCTTGTCGAAAGCGGTCCCACCAAACATTCAATAGTGTTGACCCATCTGTTGATTTTGCAATGCCACGCGACTGCACTAGATTGATTGCCTAAGCAGAGAGGTCTCGGAAAATGAAACCACCTGCATGAGTAGGATCGGCTTCCCCATTCTAACTTGCAATGCGCGCCGGCGTTCGCTGGCGTGAAATGAAGGATTAGAGATCCATCGGCATAAACGCCGAAACGGCCCCGCGCAGTACGTCACTGGCGGGGCCTCATAATTCAAGGCTAGCGCTCACTGCGAAGCAAAGCTAGTCTGGCCCTATGGGGACAGTTCTTGCCATCAGGGCCGTTGAGACGGTGCATCTCATCCTGCGTGAAATCGAGCGCAAGGATGCCACAGAATTTGCGGGCTACATGACACAGCCGCGCTACCAGCGGCACATCACCCACCGCTTACGCAACGAGACCATGGTCAAGGACTTCGTGGCGCGGCAGGTTGCGGCGCAGCACGATGTGCGCCGCCAGGTCTATCATCTGGCCGCCGAGGAGAAGTCGTCGGGCGAGGTGGTGGGCGATGGTTTCATCATCTCCCATGGCACGGGCAGCTTTGAGGTCGGCTGGGGGGTTCACCCCGCAATGTGGTCCATGGGGCTTGGAACGGAGATCGGGCGGGCGCTCGTGGCCATCGGTTTTGAGCGGCTCAAGGCCCAGTCCCTATGGTGCAAGGTCATGGCGGAGAACAGCGCCTCCGGCAAGCTTGCCAGGCGGATTGGCATGGAAGGCAAGGTCAACCGGGAGGATTACCCCTTGGGCCAGGGCAAGACGGTGCCGGTCGACATTTACGTGATAACGGCTGCAACCTATTTCGAGTTGCCATATTGAGTCCGTATTGAGTCCGTTTCATCGCCACAATTGGGTTGTTTGCTGAGATCCTCAAGGTGTGAGTGAGGAGTAATCCCATGTTCCGGCGTTGCGTATTAGGCGCCTTGGCCCTCTGGATTGCCGCCCCGGCGGCTGGTGCCGCCCCTTCCGATTATTGCAAGGCTTATGCCATCGATTTTGCCGACCAGACAAAGCGGGATACTCCGTTTTGGGATAAGCGTTTCGCGGATGCAGAGAAAGCCTGTCTGTTGCAATTCAGCTAT
>JAIBJH010000098.1 GCA_020029455.1 Hyphomicrobiales bacterium | reverse complement strand
ACGGCTGTGCAGGCGATTGTGTCGATGCCCTTGGCCTTGATGGCGTCATGGTCGATGAGATAGCCCGGAAGGTGCAAGTTGTTGCAAGTCTGCGTGAAGGCGCCGGGCACCGCGAAAAGCACAACCTTCTTGCCGGTGAATATGTCGCCGGTCGTTTTCTTTTCCGCACCATCCGGCCCCGGCACCAAAAACTCCGCCTCCGGCAGCCTGTCACCAATCTTGATCGTCATCGCATGCTCCTTGTGAAGGAACGGGCTTAACGGACCAAAACCGTCTGCTCAAGGCCCTTGCCGCCCATGACGGTGACGATCTGAAGGGACCGGCCCTTCAGTTCATCCAGTGATTTGGCACCAGATACCGCCAAGCTTGCCCGTTCATCTTCAATCTTCGGGGCATGAAAATAGAATCTGTCAGAGCCTGCAATGAAGAAGTCGTCGGCTTTCCCCTTGAAATGAATGTCGAGGGCGGGCTTGTTGTTGCCCATTGTGACAGCAGCGGAGAGGACAGGGCCATTCTCCGACAGCACGGGCACTTTTTGCTGCCATTCAGCCAACAGCACGGCATCAGGGGATTTGTTGGAGCCCATGGCAAAGCTCAAGTTTGCTTCGCTGCGTGCTGGAATGCACACAACTTCACAGACACCGAAGAAACTTGAGAATTTGACCTCCAAGGGAGCAGCAACCTCGCGCGGCGCAAGCCTCAAGGGAAAGACCACTTCATCCTTGTAGCCAATCGATTCTCCGCTTTCGTCATAAAATCGCTGCGGCACGGGAAAAAGCAATTCTGCCGATTTGAGATTGCTGCCCATAGCTTCAACTTGCGGCGGAATGCCACCCGCGCCGGGAACGCGCCAATAGGTTTTCCAGCCCTTGGATATTTTAATGAAAAGGCCGGCCCAATAGTTTGTTCCGTCAAAGCCGCCATCAAGGAAGCGCGCCTTCCATGGTGAATCCTCGGCATGGGCGCCATTCAGCAATGGCAAGGTGAAAGCGCCCGAAAGTAGCGTTCTCCTGTTCATAAACGCCAGATAGCGGATCGGCACTTCACTGCAAAGTCACCTTCCCGTCAGGACGATTTTTCAGGCGGTTCGGGGGCCGTTTGGTTGCCATGATTGGCGTGCTAAACTCAATGGATGGATAGCTACCTGCAAGGCAAGCTGCTCATTGCCATGCCAAGCCTCTCGGAGCCGGTGTTTTCGGCATCCGTCATCGTCCTTTGCGCTCATTCGGCGGAAGGCGCCATGGGCGTCATTGTCAACAAGCCGCTTGCCGGCATGAGCTTTCTTGATCTTGCCGATCAGATCGATCTTTCCAAGCTGCCGCAGGAGAGAGCCGAGAAGCTGTCGCAGGTTCCGGTCTATATGGGCGGGCCCGTAGAGCAGCAGCGCGGCTTCGTGCTGCATTCGCCGGACTATACCGGTGAACACACGCTGCAGATCAACTCGCAAGTTTCGGTGACATCAACGCTCGACATTTTGCAGCACCTTGCAGACGGCAAGGGGCCGAAGCGCTTTCTTTTGGCGCTTGGCTATTCGGGCTGGTCGCCGGGACAGCTCGAGAATGAAATCCTCCACAATGGCTGGCTCCACTGTGATTTCGGCAAGGAGCTGGTCTTCTCAAATGATTTTGCCGCGAAACACACCCGCGCCATGGAGACGCTCGGCATTGATCCCTCCAAGCTCTCGGCTGCAGCAGGCCACGCCTGAAGCGGAATGAAGTTAGGCGGAATTGGTTTTGCTATCGCATTTGGATTGCCCTCGCCCGACGCACTGCGTTGGGAGAGGGCAATTCATTCAGAGACTCGGCGCGTGCTCACTCGCTCGCTTGCAGCTTTTTCGGATGGGGTTTGGCCTTCTTCTTCGATTTGCCACCGGAAGATTTCCTGGGCTTGGTCTCTTGCGGCGAAGGCACATCGGCGGCGCCTGGGGCAGGCGTTGCCTCGGCTGCAGCTTCATCAGCGGGCGGCGTTGCCACAGCTTCAGCGGGCGGCATCTCCGCCGCTTTTTCTCCGGCATGAACGATCTGGCGAATGGCCTCATTCACCTCGAGCGTATCCAGTTCTGCGACCCTCTCGGAGGGCCTCGGCGCCATGGGTGCCTGCCCCGGCTCCGGCGCCTCGCTTTCAGGCACAAGCGGGGGCGCGGCTTCGGCCACCGGCAGGACGGCGAGAAGCGCCGGCACTTCGACGGAGGAAATGGGCTCGCCCAGCCAGTAACCCTGGCCCAGATCCACGGCCATGGCTTCAAGCAGCAGCGCCTGCTCCTCGGTTTCGATGCCTTCCGCCACCACCTGCATACCCAGGTTGTGGGCGAGCTCGATTACCGATGCGAGGATGGTGCCACCGCGGCCATCCATGCCACCTTCGGTGATGAAAGAGCGGTCCATCTTGAGCGTGTCGAAGTGGAGGTCGCGCAGAGATGCGAGGTTTGAGAAGCCGGTGCCGAAATCATCGCAGGATACCGACACGCCGATAGCCTTGAGCCTGGCAATGAGGCGCCTTGCCCGTTCCGGAAAGCGCATGGCAATCGACTCGGTGATCTCGACCGTCAATGACGCAGGTGGCAGGAGCTCGCGCTCGATTGTAGTGGAGATGCGATCGAAGAGACCGGCATCGGACATCTGATCGGCTGAAATGTTGACGGCAACAAAGAGCTTGCGGTTCCTCGCCATTGTGCGCAGCCAGACGCCAAGCTGACGCGCCGCTTCGGCGAGGACAACGGCACTGATCTCGCCCACGAGCCCAGATTGCTCGGCCACCGCAATGAATTCGCTGGGCGGGAAGTAGCCGCCACGGCGGTTGCTCCAGCGGGCCAAGGCCTCGAAACCAACGAGGGTGCGCGAGGTAAGATAGAAGACCGGCTGGTAGTGTACTTCAATCTCGCCGAGATTGAGAGCGCGGCGGAGGTCAAGCTCGATGGTGGCTTCCGCCGCCTTTTCATTGACCATGGTTTCGTCAAAGGCGAGGAAAGTGCCGTGTCCCCTTGCCTGAGCCGCGGCGAGCGCCCGTGTCGCCTGGTCGTGCAAGGTTGCCGGCACAATGCCGGGAGAGCCGGGGAGTGAAATGCCGATTGAAGCCGAGAGATGAACGTCCCTTCCTGCAAGCGTCAGCGGCTCCTCGAGCCGGTCCAGAATCTCGCTCGCCAGCGTATCAGAGCCGCGCTTGCCGATGGCCTCGATAAACATGACAGCAAACATGCTGCCGGAAACGCGGGCGAGCGTTTCGTCAGGAAGCAAGCATTCGGCAATGCGCTGGCCGGCAACCAGCAGCATACGATCACCGAGATCATGACCAAGGCCTTCGTTGAAGATATTGAAGCGGGAGAGGCCAATAAGCAGCACCCTGACCGGAAGGCCAATGGATTTTGCTAGTTCACGTTCCAGCCTGTCGTTGAAGATGGCGCGGCTCGGCAGGCCGGTCACGGGATCTCTCACCGCCTCGGTGATCAGGCGGCCCTCCATTTCCTTCTTGTCGGTGATGTCGGTGAGCGTTCCCACAGCGCGCTCGGACAGGCTGCTGGCGCCGGGAATGGCGGCGGCGCGCAATGCGTACCAGCGATAATGGCCATCTGTGCCCTGAATCCTGATATCGGCGTCGATTACATCGCCGGGCGAGAGCGCGTCGATGACAGTGGCGCGCCGATAGGCCATCTGGTCTGCCGGATGAATGAGCGCCAGGAGCATGCGCGAAGCATCGGGGCCCTGGAATTTTGCGGCATCATGGCCGAGCGATGCTGCAAGTTCCTCGCCCAGCACCAAGCGGTTGTCGTTGGGCCGCCAGTCCCAGAGATAGTGGCGGCCGCCGGCGAGTGCGAGGCTGCGGCTTGCCGCGCCGGTGAGGTAGGCGTTGGAAAGATAGCCCTGGGCCAGGGCGAGCCTTGCAAGCGCAAAGGAGAGAATGGCCACAACAGTGGCAAGGCCCGCCAGCAATCCGGCGTGAATGATGGGCGCTTCATAAGGGCTGAGAACTGCTGCAGCGGCGAGAAAGATCCAGACGAGAAGTGCGGACCACAGTGTGAGGCCCATAGACATGGCGCCTTCGCCATTGCGCCAGGCCTGCAGTGCCAAGAGGAAACCGAGACCCGCTGCCGCCGCGGCAACGACGCGACCCGCAGCCGCCGCCACATCGGGATAGTACCAGCCCAAAACCGAAAGGCCGGCGAAGAGGAGAAAGACCAGTACAGTCCACCACAGGCTTCTCCTCGGGCGGGCATTGGGTGCTGTCAGCCCCCAGGCAGCAAGGGCAAATGACGAAGCAAGAAGCCCTTCGCTCCAGGCGCGCAATTGTTGCAGGCTGAAGGTGGCATTCAGGATGCCATCGCGGAAGCGGTCGAGGAATCCGCTTTCAAGCGCCATGAACTGCAGGCAGGAGAGCGCAACGATGCCGCCTACAACGAAGGCAGAATGGGAGCGTACGGAATAGAGCCCGACAATGAAGAGCGAAATGATGAGCGTGACGGTCAAGGCCGCGCCGCGCAGGAAGGCGACGGAGTTTTCGCGCTTGCTGAACGCTGCTTCATCATAAAGGCGGATGCCCGACATGGGCGCCGGCCCTTCCACCGCCACGGCAATGGCGGCGTCCGGCTCCAGCTGGAAGGCGTAAGCCTCCAAAGCGCCTTCCGTGCGCGGCACGAACTGGTCAGCCGCCAATGTGGAGATTATTTTCTCCGCGCGCCTCCCGAAAGGCTTCATGGGAAAGATGCGCGAGGCAGAAAGGCGCTGTGGATCGATGGCGACAACCAGTTCGCGGCGCGCGCCCGAGGCATTGTGGATGGAATAGATGGTCCAGGTGAATTTCGGACCGGGCCCTACAGCATCAAGCTCAAGCAGCGTGCGCTTCATGAAGCGGCTCTCAGGCAGTTCGATGGCGATGCTGCGGCGGTCGGCCTCAACGGTTGCACCATGCACCGAAAGGTCAATCGCCCGCATGGAAGAATTGATGTCGACGATTGTCTCCGCACGCGCCGCGCCGCATGCCACGACAAGGCATATAAATGCGGCAAACAAAGCCTGGAAGTATGCGGTTATGACCGGTCGTCTGCGAATCATGTTGTCAGTCTAGTGATCGGGAAGGAAATGTCTCAGCGCCGCCTTCGCTCATAACAGGAATCCTTTAGAGCAAATTCCGGCCAAGTTGCAGACTTGGCCGATAAGAATTTGCTCCAACATGTTGGCTTGGCGCGAGTTCGCTTCGCGGACCTTCGGTTCTTTCCGGCCACGCGGTTCCGCGTGGCCGGAAAGCGCGCTAGCCGTCACGGCGGCAACTCCACAGGATGTGATCTTCCCAGCGGCCGTTGATCTTGAGATAGGACTTGGCAAAACCTTCGCGTTCGAATCCCGTACGCTCCAAGAGGCGGATGGAAGCCTCATTGGATGGCAGGCAGGCAGCCTCAAGCCGGCGCAATGAAAGTTCGGAGAATGCGTGGGCGCGGAGCGTTTTCACGGCGCATGTCATGTGTCCGTGCCGGGCGAAAGTTTCTCCTATCCAGTAACCAAGTGTGGCCGTCTGCGCCGCGCCGCGCCGCACGTTGGACAGCGTGATGCCACCCAGCAAGATTTCCGGCGATGAGCTGAAAATGAAGAAGGCATAACCCGCATCGTCGGCCATGAGCTTCTGCTGGTGGCGCAGGCGCAGGCGATAGGAAAGCCTCATCAGTTCCTCCGGGTGCCAGGCGGGCTCCCAGGGCACCAGAAATTCCCGGCTCTGCTCGCGAAGGGAGCGCCACTCATCGAAGTCCTCCAGCCGTGGCGTCCGAAGCCGCACCTTGCCGCCTTCGATCTCGATTGTCCTCTGCCTCAGCGCGAGGGGAAGGAGAAAATCCATCACGGGTGGGAGTTCAGGTCTTGGCGCTGAACCGCGCGGCGATATCGGCGTAGTTTGCAAGGCCCGACAATTGCCCGACGGCGCTGAGCGACGGCTTGCAGGTGGTGAAGATTTCCTCGGCGAGGCTTCTGACATCGCCGGCGTTTACATTTTCGATGCGCTTCACCAATGTGCCGACATCCGGCACTTCACCGAAGGCGAGATATTGCCGGGCGATCTGGTCGGCACGGGCGGTGGCGCTCTCGAGATTCATGACAAGGCTGCTCTTGAGCTGGGCCTTGGCGCGGTCCACTTCCTTGTGCGACACTTCACGGCCCATGGAAAGCATGACATTGGCAGTGACATCGATGAGTTCCTGGGTGTGTTCGGGCGAGGTCGCGGCATAGACACCGAGCTGGCCCACGTCCTCATAGGACGTGCCATAGGCGAAGACGCTATAGCAGAGGCCGCGCTTCTCACGCACTTCCTGGAAGAGGCGCGATGACATGCCGCCGCCCAAGACACTCGACAAGACCTGCAGCTGATAGATGCGTGGGTCGCGATAGTTGGGAGCAGAGAAACCAAGCACGATGTGGGTCTGGTCAAGGGGTTTTGCCTCGGTCTGCGCGGAGGAGGCAAAGATTGGTGATTGCCGCTGTGGCCCCTGGCCTCTTGCAAGGGAGCCAAGAACGCGCTCGGTCTCTTTTGCCAGTTCATCGTGATCAATGTTGCCGGCGGCGCAGACGACGATGCGCGAGGCCCAATAGTTGCGGTCGCGCCAGGAAATCATCTGTTCGCGCGACATGGTCTCGATGAGGCTGGCAGGGCCCAGGATCGAGCGGCCGAGCGGGTGCTCACCATAGCTTGCGGCCTGTGCAAGATCGAAGACGAGATCATCGGGCTGGTCCTTGGAGGCGGCGATCTCCTGCAGGATCACATCGCGCTCGCGCTCCATCTCGTCGGCATCGAGGGTCGATTCAGTCAGTATATCGGCAAGAATGTCGAGGCCCAGCTTCCAGTCGTTCTTGAGGACGCGGACGTAATAGGTGGTGGTCTCCATGCCGGTAGCGGCGTTGATTTCACCGCCAACATTTTCGATTTCCTCGGCAATCGCCTGTGAATTGCGGCGCTTCGTGCCCTTGAAGGCCATATGTTCGAGGAAATGGGCGATGCCGTTTTCTTCCGGAAGCTCGTCGCGCGCGCCGGCCTTGACCCAAATGCCCAGCGCCACCGTTTCCAAGTGCGGCATGGCATGGGTGATAATGGTCAATCCATTATCGAGACGCGTGACTTCAACCGACATAATCTCTCCCGTCAGCGCTTGTGCCGTTCCTGCACATGGACCTTGACGGCCTCGGCGCTGTTCGGGAGCAGTGTGAAACTTTCCTTTGCGTCCAGCAAGTGTTTCAACCGGGATGGTAAAAAAGGCCTTATTTCAATGGCTTGCATTACGGCATCGGGGAATTTGGCGGGGTGGGCGGTGGCCAGTGTCACCATGGGTGCTTCGCCCAAATGCTGGCGGGCAACGGCCACACCAACCGCCGTATGGGGGTCCAGAACCTCGCCTGTTTCATCCAATATCATGCGGATCATGGCTGCGGCGGTGTCATTTCCGCAGGCGCCAGAGGAAAATTCATGGCGAATAGCCTGAAGGGCGTCTGTTCCGAGGGTAAACGCGCCTGATTGCTTGAGGCTGGCCATGGCGGCCTTCACGGCTGCAGCATTTCCCTCATTGGCGAGATAAACCAAGCGCTCAAAATTGCTGGAGACCTGAATATCCATGGACGGGCTGGTGGTGGGAACGACCCCTTTCACTTCATAGCGGCCCGATTTCAGGGTGCGGTCGAGGATGTCATTGGCATTGGTGGCGATGACAAGCTGCTCGATGGGAAGGCCCATGCGCTTGGCCATCAGGCCTGCAAAGACATTGCCGAAGTTTCCGGTGGGCACGGTGAAGCTCACCGGCCTGTCGGGCGCGCCGAGGGCGAGGCCTGAATAGATGTAATAAGTGATCTGGGCCATGACGCGGGCCCAATTGATGGAGTTGACGCCGGCCAGCTTCACCTCATCGCGGAAGGCGAGATCGTTGAAGAGCTCCTTCACGATGGCCTGGCAGTCATCGAAGGTACCTTCAATGGCGATATTGTGGATGTGCGGGGCCTGAACCGTCGTCATTTGACGGCGCTGCACATCGGAGACACGGCCGTTCGGGTGCAACATGAAGACTGAGGCGCGGGAGGAATTGCGGAAGGCTTCGATCGCCGCACCGCCCGTATCGCCGGATGTTGCGCCGACTATGCAGACGCTCTCGCCCTTGCGGGCGAGTGACCAATCCATGAGACGGGCCAGCAACTGCATGGCCACATCCTTGAAGGCGATGGTGGGGCCATGGAAAAGTTCGAGAAGGAAATGGTTCGATGCGAGCTGTTTCAGCGGGGTGACGGCTGCATGAGAGAAGGTGGCGTAGGCTTCGCCGATCATGCGGCGCAGGTCCGCATCGGGGATTGCGCCATCGGCAAAGCGCGAGGCTACGGCAAAGGCGACTTCCGAAAAGGGAGCGCCGCGCAGGGCCTTGAGCTCTGTGACGGAGAGAACCGGCACGTGGGCCGGCACATAAAGGCCGCCATCGCGGGCAAGGCCTGTGAGCATGGCCCCTTCAAAATCGAGTTCAGGGGCTTCACCGCGGGTAGAAACATACTTCATAAATGAATGCATCCAATCAATCGTCACCCCGGCGAAAGCCGGGGCCCATTGGAGCATTTGCGGCTTGCGAGCATGTCACCTGAAAGGCTTCAGGGGGTCCCGGCTTGCGCCGGGATGACGTCAAGCTGGGGCGCTTCTAGTGCCTGGTTCACATTACAGCAAGTTTCACCTTTCCTTCGTCCGTGACCGGAGAAAGAGAGCCGTCATCACAACCAGAACAGCCGCAAGCCCGAACCAGGTGATGGCATAGCCCATATGATTGTTGCGCAGGGCTGCCTTGGGTGGGTCCACCAAAAGGCCTTCGGTGCCTGGGGAGCCGGGCAAAAGCTGGGCGGTGAAACCTGCCTCGCTCGCACCGAGCGCTTCCGCCATGGCGGGAACATCCCACCAGAACCA
>JAIBJH010000324.1 GCA_020029455.1 Hyphomicrobiales bacterium | reverse complement strand
GAGGCCCTTGGCCTCAAGCCGCGAATAGATAAACGGCTTGAAGAGTTCGAGCGCCATCTTCTTCGGCAGGCCACACTGATGCAGCTTCATCTCGGGGCCCACCACGATGACCGAGCGGCCCGAATAGTCCACCCGCTTGCCGAGTAGATTCTGCCGGAAGCGGCCCTGCTTGCCCTTGAGCATGTCGGAGAGTGACTTCAGCGGGCGCTTGTTGGCGCCCGTGATCACGCGGCCACGGCGGCCGTTGTCGAACAGCGCATCAACCGATTCCTGCAACATGCGCTTTTCGTTGCGCACGATGATGTCGGGTGCCTTGAGTTCAATAAGGCGCTTGAGGCGGTTGTTGCGGTTGATGACGCGGCGATAAAGATCATTGAGATCGCTTGTCGCGAAGCGGCCGCCATCCAATGGAACAAGCGGGCGCAGTTCCGGCGGAATGACCGGCACGACAGTAAGAATCATCCATTCCGGGCGATTGCCGGACTCAAGGAAGTTCTCCACAAGCTTGAGACGCTTGGCGAGCTTCTTCGGCTTCAGATCGCCAGTTGCAACGCGCAATTCCTCGCGCAAACGGTCCTTCAACTGCTCAAGGTTGAGCGCCATCAGCATGTCGCGAATGGCTTCTGCGCCGATGCCAACAGTAAAGCTGTCATCGCCGTAGTCTTCCTGAGATTTCATGCACTCGCTCTCGCTCAGCAGCTGGTACTGCTTCAGCGGCGTGAGGCCCGGCTCCAGAACAATGTAGTTCTCGAAATAGAGCACGCGCTCGATGTCCTTGAGTGTCATGTCGAGCAGCGTGGCGATGCGGCTCGGCACCGACTTCAGGAACCAGATGTGGGCGACGGGAGCCGCGAGTTCGATGTGGCCCATGCGCTCGCGCCGGACCTTTGAGAGCGTTACTTCCACGCCGCACTTTTCGCAGATGATGCCCTTGTACTTCATCCGCTTGTACTTGCCGCACAGGCACTCGTAGTCCTTGGTGGGGCCAAAGATGCGCGCGCAGAACAGGCCATCACGTTCCGGCTTGAAGGTGCGGTAGTTGATGGTTTCCGGCTTCTTGATCTCGCCGAAGGACCAAGAAAGGATCTTCTCCGGGCTCGCAATCGAGATACGGATTTGATCGAAGACCTGGGCCGGGGCGACCGGGTTGAAGACGTTCATGACCTCTTGGTTCATGTGTCTCTTTCTCCTTTTGTGGCGGCGATTGCCGCCTGAATGCAGAATGGGTTCATGGACAACGGATAACGCTTATTCGGCGGCTTGGGCGGTTGACCCTTCTCCACCCGCTTGCGAGTTTTGCAGTTCCACATTGAGGCCAAGCGACCTCATCTCCTTCACCAACACGTTGAAGCTTTCTGGAATGCCCGTCTCAAAGGCGTCGTCGCCGCGCACAATGGCCTCATAGACCTTGGTGCGGCCAGCAACGTCGTCGGACTTCACGGTCAGGATCTCCTGCAGCGTGTAAGCCGCGCCATAGGCCTCGAGCGCCCAGACCTCCATTTCGCCAAAGCGCTGGCCGCCGAACTGCGCCTTACCGCCCAGCGGCTGCTGAGTGACAAGCGAGTACGGACCGATGGAGCGTGCGTGGATCTTGTCGTCCACAAGGTGATGCAGCTTCAGCATGTAGATGTAGCCCACTGTCACCTGGCGGTCGAACTTCTCGCCGGTCTTGCCGTCATAGAGTTCGATCTGACCCGAACTCTGCAAGCCTGCATCAGCCAGCATCTTGGCGATGTCTTCCTCACGGGCACCGTCAAACACAGGCGTTGCGATTGGAACGCCACGCCTCAAGCCTTCGGCATATTCCACGATCTGGCCATCATCCAACGCTTCAAGTTCGGCGTTCTTGCCGTAGATCTCGGAAAGACCGTCACGTACAGGCTTCGGCTTCTGCGTCTCCTTATAGACGTCTAGCATCTGGCCGATCTTCTTGCCGAGGCCTGCACAGGCCCAGCCCAGATGGGTCTCAAGGATCTGGCCGACGTTCATGCGCGAAGGCACGCCCAGCGGGTTCAGCACGATGTCAACCGGCGTGCCATCTGCGAGGTATGGCATGTCTTCCTGCGGCACGATGCGCGAGACGACGCCCTTGTTGCCATGCCGCCCAGCCATCTTGTCGCCCGGCTGGATTTTGCGCTTCACGGCCACGAAGACCTTGACCATCTTCATGACACCCGGCGGCAGTTCATCGCCGCGCTGCAGCTTCTCGACTTTGTCCATGAAGCGGGTTTCGAGACCCTTCTTGGACTCGTCATACTGCACCTTCATGGCTTCGAGTTCGGCCATCGCCTTGTCGTTGCCGAGCGCAATGTTCCACCACTGCGAACGCGGAATGTCGTCAAGCTGGGAGGCGCTGATCTTGCCATCAAGCTTGTGGCCACGTGGACCGGAAGTTGCGACTTTGCCGGAAAGGAAGTCCTTCAGGCGGCCATAGGAGTTACGGTCAAGGATCGCCAACTCGTCGTCGCGGTCCTTGGCGAGGCGTTCGATCTCTTCACGCTCGATCGCCTGGGCGCGTTCGTCCTTATCGACGCCATGGCGATTGAACACACGCACCTCAACGACCGTCCCCGAAACACCGGGGGGCAGACGCAGAGACGTATCACGCACGTCCGATGCCTTTTCGCCGAAGATGGCGCGCAGAAGTTTTTCTTCCGGCGTCATCGGGCTCTCGCCCTTCGGCGTGATCTTGCCGCAGAGGATGTCACCGGGCTTCACTTCGGCGCCGATGTAAACGATGCCGGCTTCGTCGAGGTTGCGCAGTGACTCTTCACCGACATTTGGAATGTCGCGGGTAATTTCCTCAGGACCAAGCTTCGTGTCGCGCGCCATCACATCGAA
>JAIBJH010000097.1 GCA_020029455.1 Hyphomicrobiales bacterium | reverse complement strand
TGCAAGATGGCCCGCATCCACGTTCAAGATATTGCCAGTCGACTTATTGGAGGCATCGGAGGCGAACCAGTAGACGGCTTCGGCGATGTCTTCCGGATAGACCGAGCGCTGCAAAAGCGAGCGCTTGCGATAGTGGTCGTCGAGTTCTTCCGGCTTGATGCCGAGGCTTGCGGCTCTGCTCTGGCGAAAGCCTTCCGACATGATCTTTGAGCCGCGGAGCACCGCATCGGGATTGACGGTGTTGACGCGAATTCCAAGCGGCGCACCTTCGGCAGCCAGCACGCGGGCGAGATGGATTTCTGCGGCCTTCATGGCGCCATAGGCGGAGGTGCCGGGCGAGGCCACCATGCCGTTTTTCGAGGCGATATAGATCATGGAGCCGGCGCAGTTCTGGCGCTTCAGGATGCGGAAACCCTCACGGCCCACAAGGAAGTATCCCGTGCCGAGAATGGCCATCTGCTTGTTCCAGATATCGAGCGTTGTGCTTTCGGCAGGCGAGGGGATGGCGATGCCGGCATTGTTCACCACAATGTCGAGGCCGCCGAATTGGGCAATCGTGTCTTCAAATCCCTTGATGACGGCTTCTTCGCTAGTGACGTCCATCTTCACGGCAAAGACATTGTCCTTGCCGAAGCGTTTGGAGATCGCGGCTTGGGCTTCCTTCATGCCTTCATCATTGATATCGGCGATTGAAACGCAGGCGCCTTCGGCAAGCAGCTTTTCAGCGATCGCAAGGCCAATGCCGCTCGCCCCGCCCGTGACGAGCGCAACGCGGCCCTGCAACGATTTCGGCTTCGGCATGCGCTGCAGCTTTGCTTCTTCCAGCAGCCAGTATTCGATATTGAAGGCTTCCTGTTCGGGAAGGCCTCTGTATTTCGAGACACCAGAAGCACCGCGCATGACATTGATGGCATTCACATAGAATTCGGCGGCGATGCGAGCCGTGGCCTTATCCTTGGCGAAGGAGAGCATGCCAACCTGCGGCACGAGATAGATCACCGCATTGGCATCGCGCATAGCGGGAGAGTCCGCATGCTTGCAGCGGTTGTAATATCCCGCGTAGTCCTTGCGATAGCCTTCCAACAATTCATCGAGCTTTGCACCATCGGCATCATGAGGCGCGATCAGCGGCCTGATCTTGGTGCGCAGAAAATGATCGGGACAGGAGGTTCCAAGGGGCGCGAGCTCGCCAAGCTGTTTGCTGTTGACGAATTCGAGCACCTCAGGCGCGTCGTTGAAATGACCTGCCTTGTATTCTTCCTTGGAGATGCGGCCACGGATTTCTGGCATGAGGCGAATGGCGATGGCGCGGCGTTCATCCGGTGAAAGAGACTTGATGGCCTCGCCCTCGAAGACGGGGCGCTGGATGTTCTTATCGAGCCAGCTGGCGGCCTTGTTGATAATGTGCAGCGTCGTCTCGTAGCATTCCTTCGAGGTTTTGCCCCAGGTGAAGAGACCGTGGGAACCCAGCACGACGCCCAACAGTTTGGGATTGGAGGCCGCGAGATTGCCAAGCTTGATGCCGAGGTCGATGCCGGGGCGCTGCCAGGGCAGATAACCCATCTCATCGCCGAAGATCGCCGTCGTCAGCCTCTCTGATGCTTCGGATGCGGCAATGGCGATCACCGCATCGGAATGCACATGGTCCACATGAGGCCAGGGCACATAACCGTGGAGACAGGTGTCGATTGAAGGAGCGCGCGGATTGAGATTGAAGATGCAGTGGTTCAGCGCATGAACCATGGCATCCTCCTGGTCGAGGCCCTTGTAGAGCTTCTTCAGCGAGAGAAGTTTGTCCATGTAAAGCGTGGCGAAGCCATCAAGCTTCATGGAACCGATGTCGCCTCCGGAGCCCTTGACCCATAGGACTTCAGCGTCTTCGTCTGTGAGCGGATCCTTTTGCGTGATTTTTGCGGATGTGTTGCCGCCACCAAAATTGGTGATGCGGAGATCGGAACCCAGGAGATTGGAACGGTAGAGCAGGAGGCCCGGCTCATCGAGTGTCTTGGCGTGGGTGTCATCCCAGAGGGATTTCAGAAGAATGTCGGGCATGAAATGACCATAAGAAGGCAATCGCTCATGGTCAATCATCAATCGTCATTGCAACTGCTCATATTGCATTGCAATGACGTTTTGCGATGCAATATGAGCGAATCTTCATTGACAGTTGTGAGCGAATGATTCCAAACATTGCCTATGGACACTGCGTTCAAGGGCACGCGCAACAAGCGCGGCGACTGGAAGCCGGAGGACGATCTCGAGATCGCGCCGGTTTTCGTCTGGCCGCCCCGGCCCTTGCCGCTTCTCAAATATCTCTTCGGCTTTCCCGGATATTTTTGGCCGTGGAATGTCATTTACATGGCGGTGCCGATCATCACGTGGATGTGGTTCACGCCGCCGCTTCAAGAGATGCGCACATTTGAGCCAGGTTGGATCATTTATCTGCTGGTGCGCAATGCAGTGCTAATCGGGTTGGTCATTTTTCTGTGGCAAGGCTGGCTGCATTGGAAACGCGCGCAGGGCACGGACTGGAAGTACACCAACAAGTGGTTCGCGCGTGACAACCCAATCTTTCTCTTCCGCAACCAGACGCTGGACAATCTGTTCTGGACCTTCGTGAGCGCCGTTCCGATCTGGACCGCCTTCGAAGCGGTGACAATGTGGCTCTACGCCAATTCCTACATTCCCTATGCCTCTGCGGAAGATCATCCGATCTGGTTCGTGGTGATGATGATCCTGGTGCCGCTGATGCGCGAGACGCATTTCTACTTGATCCATCGCATCATCCATTGGGGGCCAATCTACAAGTGGGTGCATTACCTGCATCACAACAATGTCGATCCAGGACCCGCGACCGGGCTTGCGATGCATCCCATCGAGCACCTGCTCTATTTCTCAGGCGTGTTGATCCACTGGATTGTGCCGTCGCATCCGATCCACGCCATTTTCCATCTGCAGCATGCTGCCATCACACCGGCGCAGGGCCACGCGGGTTTCGAGCGCGTGGTGTTTGCCGATGGCGTGGGCATCAAGACTGGCGATTATTTTCACTACCTCCACCACAAATATTTCGAGTGCAACTACGGCGGCGACGGGCCGGTCAATCTCGACCGCTGGTTTGGTACCTTCCACGACGGCTCGGAGGTTGCGCAAAAGCGCATGAACGAGCGCTTCCTGGCGCGCGCCGCGCAGAAGGCAGCAGCAGAAGGCGGTGCATCCAATGCATGAACGCGAGCGCTGGCAATTGATCTTGACCCGGGTGCGCGAGCGCGGCGTCATGCGGGTGCGTGAACTCACCAAGTTCACAGGCGCTTCGCCGGCAACGCTGCGGCGCGATCTTGTGAAGCTTGAGGAAATGGGGCAGTTGCGCCGCGTGCATGGTGGCGTCGAGGCGGTTGAAGCTGCAGCGCAATCTCATCTTTCCACGCGCTCCTTTGGAGTCAGCCAGACGCTCAATGCCGAGCGCAAGCGGCGCGTGGCCAAGGCGGCGGCCGCGATGTGCGTTGATGGCGAGTCGATCATCATCAATGCGGGGTCGACCACCTGGTTTATGACGGACTACCTCCGTGACCGGCGCATGCAGATCCTCACAAACTCCTTCCCGATCGCGCAGGAACTGATCCACAACAGCATGAACCGCATCGTCATGCCGGGGGGCGAAGTCTATCGGGAGCAGGGCATCATCCTCTCGCCCTTTGACGAGGACGCAATCCAGCATTTCACGGCATCGAAGATGTTCATGAGCTGCTACTCGGTTACCGGCATGGGCATCATCGAAGGCGATCCGCTGATTGCGCGGGCGGAGGCCAAGCTGCTCTCGCGAGCCGACCAGCTTGTCGTCATTGCCGATTCATCGAAATTCGAACCGCGGGGCTCCATGGCAGTGTGCCAGTTCTCCCGCGTCCATACGCTCATCACCGATGATGGCGCGCCACATCACTTGCTGGAGCAAATCCGGGCGCGTGGGGTGAATGTGCTCGTTGCCGGAGAGAGCGAAACGAGATCCCTTTCGGCCGCCTGAGGCCTGAAGGAGTGAATACAGCAAAAAGGGAGGAAAACCATGCTGAAGAGAACGATTGTGAAACTGGGCCTTGCCTCGGCTCTTGCCACCACGCTGTTTGCCGGTGCCGCAAGTGCTGAAGGCGTGAACATGGTGCTATTGCCGAAGTTCCTCGGCATCCTGCCGTTCGACCAGGCGAACCGTGGCGCCGAGGAGGCCCACAAGGAACTGGGCAACACGGGCACGCTGCAATATATCGGCCCGACGCCTGAGAATTCGGTTGCCGGCCAGATCGAAATGCTGACCACCGCGACGACGCAGAAGCAGGCCGTTGTAATGCTCTCCAACAATGCCGGCGACCAGATCGCCGCAGCGGCGGAAGCGGCACAGGCTGCAGGCACCAAGGTCGTGACATGGGACTCACCCATTCCTTCGGGCAAGGGCGAGAGCGTGTTCGTGGCGCAGGTGGACTTCGGTTCCATCGGTGTCGTGATGTCTGACATGGCCCTTTCGTTGGCCGGTGGTGCGGGCGAGGTGGCTGTGCTTTCAGCGACACCTGATGCGGCGAACCAGAACGCCTGGATCGAAGCCATGAAAAAGACGCTGGCGGAAGACGCCAAGTACAAGGACGTCAAGCTTGTCGATGTCGTCTATGGCGATGACCAGTCGGAGAAGTCCTACAACGCGGCGCTGGCGCTGGTGGACAAATATCCGAACCTCAAAGTCATCATGGCACCGACGACGGTTGGCATTGCCGCCGCCGCCAAGGCCATGCAGGACGAAAAACTCTGCGACAAGGTGAAGGTGTCCGGGCTTGGGCTTCCTGCAGAAATGGTGAGCTACACGCTCAACGGCTGTGCGCCTGAGTTCGCGCTGTGGAGCTTCGTTGACCTCGGCTATCTCACCTATCAGGTGAGCTATGCGCTGGCGACGGGCGCCATCAAGGGTGACATCGGCGACAAGGTCAAGGCAGGTCGCATGGGCGAATTCACCATCGAGGCCGACCCGGGTCGCGCCGGCTCCAAGCGCGTGCTGATGGGGCCGTTCACAGTCTACAACAAGGACAATGTGGAAGCGGCTTCGAAGTAAGCAATAACGCACCCCATTCTTTTTCCTCTCCCTTGTGGGGAGGGATTAAGGGTGGGGTTCACTCTGACTTTCAGCATTCTTATGTCATGCTGGGATTGTGACAGTCCCAGACCCCCACCCCAACCCTCCCCACAAGGGGGAGGGAGGAACGGTTATGCCCGCACCCATTCTTGAACTCAGGAATATCTCGAAAAGCTTCGCCATGACGGCGGCTCTCTCGGACGTGACGTTTGATGTGGTGCCGGGGGAAATCCACGCCATCGTCGGCGAAAATGGTGCCGGTAAATCGACGCTCATCAAGATCATGACGGGCGTTTATCAGCCCGATGGCGGCGAGATTCTTTGGGAAGGAATGCCCGTCAGCATCCGCCATACACAAGCTGCCCAGGCGCTCGGCATTGCCGCCATCTTCCAGGAGCCTATGGTGTTCCCCGATCTCGATGTGGCGGAGAACATTTTCATCAGCCACCGCGACCGTGGCACGTTCATGGACTGGGGAAAACTCTATGCTGATGCCGATGCGCTGATCAAACAATTGGGCGTGGCGCTTGATGCCCACAGGCCCGCCAGCGGCTTGACGCTGGCCGAGCAGCAGACGGTTGAAATTGCAAGGGCGCTTTCATTAAAGGTGAAGGTGCTGATCATGGATGAACCCACGGCGTCGCTTTCAGCCCATGAGGTGGAACGGCTTCTTTCCATTGCGCGAACATTGAAAGCACAGGGCGTGTCCGTGCTTTATATCAGCCACCGGTTGGATGAAATTTTCCGTGTTGCGGACCGTGTGACTGTGTTGCGCGATGGCAAGCATATTTCGACGAAGCCCATCGCCGCAGTAACGCATGAAGCATTGGTCAAAGACATGGTGGGGCGGGCCATCGATACATTTGCAGTGAAGACAAAGGCCAATCCGCATGGCGATACCGTGCTGTCAGTCAAAGGTTTGGTCCGTCAGGGTGTTTTCAGCGATGTCAGTTTTGACCTGCATGCCGGTGAAGTCTTGTGTTTTGCCGGGCTAGTAGGCTCGCGAAGGACGGATGTGGGACTTGCGCTCTTTGGCGTTGAACCTGCCACTGGCGGCGAGATTTCTGTGGCCGGCAAAGCTGTTCGCATTATCTCGCCGCAACAGGCCATGGAACAGGGCATTGCCTATGTTTCGGAGGACCGGCGCAAGCTCGGCCTCGCGATGACTTTGCCAATATTCTCAAACATTTCCCTGCCGAGTTTGGCGCGATTTCTGAAGGCATTTGGATGGATAGATCGGACGGCGGAGAGAAAAGTCGCGGAAAGCTACCGCGAGCGCCTTTCCATCCGCTCGCCCAACACCGAAACCCATGTGGGCAAGCTATCGGGCGGCAACCAGCAGAAGGTGATGCTGGCCAAGTGGCTCGAAACCAAGCCACGTATTCTGATCTTTGATGAGCCTACACGCGGTATTGACGTCGGCGCCAAGGCGGAGGTGCACAATATCATGCGTGCCCTCGCGAAAGAAGGTGTTGCCATCATCGCAATCTCTTCGGACTTACCCGAGGTGCTGGCACTGGCCGACCGGGTGCTGGTGATGCGAGAGGGGCGGCAGATGGGTATTTTCGATATTGCCGACTGCACGCAGGAATCGGTGATGGCGCTGGCAACGGGCCAGCAAGAATTAGCGAAAGCGTCCTGATGGAAAGCTTGCGCAAGTTCCATCCGCAGACGCTCCGCCTCATTGCACTCGCATTGGTGCTTGTGCTGACGGTCGTCTTCTTCACGTCGCAGATCGACAACTATTTCTCGCCGCGCATGCTGAACCGCATTACCAGCAGCGTGGCAGTGATCCTGCCCATTGCTATCGGCCAGGCCATTGTGGTGATGACGCGCAACATTGATCTTTCCGTGGGTTCGCTCGTGGGGATCGTCGCCTATGTGATGGGCGGCTTCATCGGGCAACATCAGGGCATCAATCCAGCGGTATTCGTCGTGCTGTGCATGCTGTTGGGCGCGTTCTGCGGCGCCATCAATGGCGTGCTGGTGTCCTATGGACGGGTGCCATCCATCATTGTGACGCTGGGAACACTGGCGCTGTTCCGCACCTATCTTGTCGAATATTCGGAGGCCCGCACCATCACCACTGACAGCCTGCCGAAATGGCTGGTGGACCTTCCTTCTGCCAGTGTTGTCGAGTTCGGCGGCTTCGACATCCGCGTCATCGTCGGCCTTGCTGTGCTTGCTGCGCTTGTTGCCTGGTTGGCGCTGACCCGGCTGCGGGCGGCGCGGCAATTCTATGCCGTTGGTTCTAACCCCGATGCGGCCGTCTTTGCCAGCATCAACGAGGCGCGGGTGGTGCTGATCGCCTTCATGATCAGCGGGGCGATGGCTGGCCTTGCCGGTTTTATCTTTCTTGCAAAATTCGGAAACATCACGGTGGTGGCAGGGCTGGGCTTTGAGTTGAAGTCCGTCGCGGCTGTTGTGGTGGGCGGAGTCAACATCTTCGGCGGCTCCGGCAGCATTGTCGGCGTGGTGCTAGGCACAGTGCTGGTGGATGTGATTGACAACAGCTTGATCCGCTGGGCCGTTGTCAGCGAATTCTGGCGCGAAGCACTGCTTGGCCTCCTCATCATGCTGGCGGTTACGGCCGATACGCTTATGACGCGCTCCTTCGGCCGCTTGCGGGGGAGCCAGAACTGATGTTGGTGCGGCTCAAGAGCTGGGAAGGACTTCTGGTTGTCATTCTCGCTGTGACGATCATAGCAAATGCGGCGCTGGCGCCGCAGTTCCTGACAGTGCAGAACCAGATCAACCTGTTCCAGCTTTCCATCGAGAAGATCATCGTCGCCACGGCGATGACTTTCATCATCATCAATGGCGAAATTGATCTTTCGGTCGCTTCGGTGATGGGGCTTTCTGCCTGTGCCTTTGGTGTGCTGGTCAGTGCCGGTGTGCCGGGTGCCGTTGCTATTGTGCTATGCCTTCTGCTCGGGCTGGCGGCTGGCGGCATCAATGCGTTCTTCATTACGGTCATGAAAATTCCATCGCTGGTTGTGACCTTGGCTATGCTGATCGCCTTCCGGGGCTTTGCCCGCGTGCTTCTGGAAGACAGGGGACTTGGCAATTTCCCGGAGTGGTTCAGCAGCCTAGGACGTAACGGCCTGATCGGTCCCATTCCATTGTCACTCATTATCTTCCTGATGCTACTGATTGGCGGAGCGCTCGTGTTGCACCGCACCGGCTTTGGCCGGAAGGTGTTCTTCATCGGGACCAATGCGGAAGTGGCGCGCTATTCAGGTGTTAACATCGCGCGGGTGAAGACCATCCTTTTCGCTGCTTCCGGCATCATCTCGGCGCTGGCTGGCCTTCTCTATGCCGCCCGGCTCGCCTCGGTGCGGGGTGACGCCGCTTTCGGTTTCGAACTCGACATCATCACTATGGTGCTACTGGGCGGCGTCAGCATCTTTGGGGGCAGGGGATCGATGCTGGGAGTGTTGCTCTCCATTCTTATTGTCCTGAACCTGCGGAACGGCATGGCGCTCAGCAACATCACCGGCCATATCCAAACCGCGGTGATTGGAACCTTGCTGATTCTTTCGGTTTTGGGACCCAACCTCATCCAGATGTGGAGCGAGCGGCGCAAAGCTGTTCACTGAATTGGCCCAAACTCCCGGCACTGCGCGTCAGCCCAAATTCTGGGCAATCTTGACTGCGGCAGTTCCACATGCGGCAAACTGATATATCAATGTTGACGTTGGGAAAATCTTGGGGTTAGGTGTTTCCCGGTTCTGGGCGAACGGATTTGCTCGGCGTATACTGCAAATGGAGAATGGTGCTTATTTGGAGGTGCAGGCGATGGATTTTGCCCCTT
>JAIBJH010000096.1 GCA_020029455.1 Hyphomicrobiales bacterium | reverse complement strand
GTTGCAACAGGCTTGAAGCCAGGGCGGGAACAGCCCTCCCCTTACTCCCCGAAAGCGAGACGATGACTTAAGCAGCCCAATTCCCCTCTCTTCCACCCGGACTCGCCGGGTGAACAGGGGCGGAGCTGTGTCCAGTTTTCTCCATGAGCGCACTTGATGCGCCCACCCAGCGCAAAGAAAACTGGGTCGGCGGGTCAAGCCCGCCGATGGAGAAAGATTGAGATCGGATCAATTGTATTCGCCCAGCCCGCCTTGCTTCTCCAGGAACTGCACAACATCCGCCAAACCCTTTTGACGCAGCAAATCGGTGAACACATAAGGCCTCTCGCCACGCACTTTCCGCGTGTCGCTCTCCATCACCGAAAGATCCGCCATCACATGCGGAGCAAGATCGGCCTTGTTGATGATGAGAAGATCGGAGCGCGTGATGGCAGGTCCTCCCTTGCGCGGAATTTTCTCGCCCTGGCAGACCGAAATCACATAGAGCGTCAAATCTGCAAGTTCGGGCGAGAACGTCGCGGCAAGATTATCGCCGCCCGATTCGATGAAGATCACATCAAGATCAGGGAAGCGCTTCACCATATCGTCGATCGCCGCAAGATTAATCGAAGCATCTTCGCGGATTGCAGTGTGCGGGCATCCGCCCGTCTCGACACCCATGATGCGCTCCTCCGGCAGGGCCTGCAGCCGGTTGAGGATCAGCGCATCCTCCTTGGTGTAGATGTCGTTGGTGATGACCGCGACAGAATATCTATCGCGCATCGCCTTGCACAGTTTTTCCGTGAGCGTCGTCTTGCCGGAACCGACCGGCCCGCCGATGCCGACACGAAGGGGACCCCGAGAATTAGACGCGCTCATGTGCGGAAGATCCTCGGTTCAAGCACCTCATGCCGCATCGCTGCAATTTCAGCCGCGATGCAGCATCCGCCGATATCTTGCAGCGATGCCACGGCCGCATCAAGCGCCACGCGCTGAATGACAGGCGCAAGATTGCGTAGCACTTCAAGTCCCTGCGTTTGCCCCAGTGGCACCAGCCGCACCGCCACCGATACCAGCGCTGCGCAAGAGCCCTGCACAAATGCAATGAGCGCCTGCTCCTGCGGAACACCGGAATTTCTGCAGGTGCTACCCGCTGCAACAGGATAGGCGATTTCATCCTGCAACAAATCAGACCTAGTCCACACGGTCGCTGCAATGGAAAAGGCGCGGCCCAGTTGCGTCGTCTCCAAATGGCGTTCACGCGAACCCGCCAGCGCCAAAGCAAGCGCGTTCAATTCTTCTGCATCGCTGTCCCAACAGCGCGCGAAAACCACCGCATCATTCCACCCACTGCCATGCAGCAGTAAATCGGCAATCCATGCTTCAACTGTTTCCGCATCCCTCAATCGCCCATCGGCAATGGCCTGCTCAAGACCATGACTATAGGCAAAGCTGCCGATGGGAAATGTCGGCGACATCCAGTTCAGCAGCAACAAGAGCTGGGCTGACTCAGTGCGCATGAGAATAAGCCCCGCTTTCCGGCGAAAATGTCTCGCGCACGGGAGTGACCTTTGCGCCTTGGCCTTCCAGCATCGCAGCGATCACATGATCGGACCGGATCAGAATTCGCTCAGCCTCGATCTGCGCTTCAAGATGACGGTTGCCAATATGCCAGGCAAGCCGCGCCAGATGCGTTGCATCCTGCCCCCTCACCTCCAACAGGTCCTCCGGCAGCGCCGCAATACGCAGCAACCGTCCATCCTCGAGCACCAGGCAATCACCGTCCCTCAATTGCACAGGCTTCTCGAAGTCAACGAGCACCTCTGCCCCGTTCGCCAAAGTGATCAGCTTCCGGCGCACATGCCGCTCCTGTGCCTCGAGATGCACCGTGTCCCAGGGCGGTTCCATCACAAACCCCGCGCGGGCGAATGATGTGGCGCGCAGCATCGTCAGAACAGGAAATAGCGTTGCGTCATGGGCAGGCTCTCCGCCGGTTCGCAAACCAGAAGCTCGCCATCGGCGCGCACTTCATAGGTTTCGGGATCGACTTCAATCTTGGGCATCGCATTGTTGTGGATCATCGAGGACTTGGACAGTCCGCCGCGCGTATTCTTCACCGCCACCATCAATTTTGCGGTGCCCAGCCGCTCGCGCAATCCAGCGGACAATGCAGCCTGCGAAACAAAGGTTACTGAGGAATTCGTGCGCAGCTTCCCAAAGCCGGCAAACATGGGCCGGTAGTGAACGGGCTGCGGCGTTGGAATCGAGGCATTGGGATCGCCCATGGGCGCGGCAGCAATGGAGCCTCCGAGCAGCACCATCTCCGGCTTCACCCCGAAGAAAGCCGGATTCCAGATCACGATATCGGCCCGTTTGCCAACCTCGATAGAGCCCACTTCATGTGATAATCCCTGCGCAATGGCAGGATTGATCGTGTACTTGGCGATGTAACGCTTGGCCCGGTTGTTGTCGTTGCCCGCATCGCCTGGCAGCGGCCCACGCTGCACCTTCATCTTGTGCGCGGTCTGCCAGCAGCGGATGATCACCTCGCCCACCCGTCCCATGGCCTGACTGTCAGAAGAGAACATCGAGAAGACACCCATGTCATGCAGGATGTCCTCCGCCGCGATGGTCTCCTTGCGGATGCGGCTTTCCGCAAAGGCAATATCCTCCGGAATGCGCGGCGAGAGATGATGGCACACCATTAGCATGTCGAGATGCTCTGCCACCGTGTTGATGGTGTAGGGCCGCGTCGGATTGGTGGACGACGGCAGCACGTTCGGCAATGACGCCACCTTGATGATGTCCGGCGCATGGCCGCCGCCCGCCCCTTCCGTGTGAAAGGTGTGGATGGTCCGCCCCTTGAAGGCGGCAATAGTCGCCTCGACAAATCCGGACTCATTCAGCGTGTCGGTGTGAATGGCGACTTGCACGTCCATGGCATCGGCAACTGACAGGCAGCAGTCAATGGCCGCCGGCGTCGTCCCCCAGTCTTCATGGAGCTTGAGGCCGCAGGCGCCCGCCAGCACCATTTCCTCAAGTGGCGCAGGCAGTGAGGCATTCCCTTTGCCCATGATACCGAGGTTCATCGGAAACGCATCCGCCGCCTCGATCATCCGCTCGATATGCCAGGCCCCCGTGCATGTGGTGGCAAGCGTGCCATGTGCTGGCCCCGTGCCGCCGCCCAGCATGGTGGTGATGCCGGAGTAGAGTGCCTCTTCGATCTGCTGCGGCGCGATGAAATGGATATGGCTGTCGATGCCGCCCGCCGTGACGATCTTGCCCTCGCCCGCAATGATCTCGGTCGACGGGCCGATAATGATCGTGACGCCATCCTGTGTGTCAGGATTTCCCGCCTTGCCAATAGCGGCGATGCGACCCTCCTTCAGGCCGATGTCGGCCTTGTAGATTCCTGAATGATCGAGGATCAGCGCATTGGTGATGACCGTATCCATCGCTCCCTGCGCGCGCGTCGCCTGTGATTGCCCCATGCCGTCGCGGATCACCTTGCCGCCGCCAAATTTCACCTCCTCGCCATAAAGCGTGAAATCCTTCTCCACCTCAATGACGAGTTCGGTGTCGGCAAGCCGCACCCTGTCACCCACCGTAGGGCCATACATCTGCGCATAGGTTGCCCGGGAGATTTTCGCCATCACAGAGCTCCCATGATCTTCTGCTGGAAACCGAAGACCTTCCGCGCTCCACCTAGCGGCACCAGCGTCACTTCGCGTCGTTGGCCCGGCTCGAAGCGCACAGCTGTTCCCGCCGCAATATCGAGCCGCATGCCCCGCGCCTTGGCGCGGTCAAAGCGCAGCGCCTCATTCGTTTCAAAGAAGTGATAGTGCGAGCCAACCTGCACCGGCCTGTCGCCTGTGTTGGCAACTTCAATCGTCACCGTCTTGGCGCCCTTGTTGAGTTCGATATCGCCTGCTGGCGTGATGATTTCTCCGGGGATCATATGGGCCTCAACGGATGGGATGATGAACGGTCACAAGCTTTGTGCCGTCGGGAAAGGTGGCCTCAACCTGCACGTCGTGGATCATCTCAGGCACCCCCGCCATGCAATCGGCCTTCTTCACTACATGGGCTGCTGCCTCCATGAGATCGGCAACGCTCCGCCCATCGCGCGCGCCTTCCACCACATACTCGGTGATAAGGGCGATGGCTTCCGGATGATTGAGCTTGACGCCGCGCTCCTTGCGCGACCGGGCCACCAGCGCTGCCATTGCCACCAGCAGCTTGTCTTTCTCACGGGGCGTCAATTGCATGAATTTTCCTCAAAACGTCCAACATTTAGGCAACCCCCATCGACCCACACAAAGTGAAAGCACTGGAATCAGCACTTTGCGCAAAGCAAAACCATCCTTTGCCAACAGCCTTGCAACCAGCTTGCCATTCCACGCCGAAGCACCGTCCTGCGGACCAAGCACGTGCCTTATGGCGTCCAGCAGGCGCTCCGCCTCATCGGCAATGAAGACGACTGTCGCAGCCGCCGAGTTGTCAGCAAGACTAGCAAGGCTCTCAGCCATCGCAGGCGCCATATGGAAAGCCTCGGCGTGAATGAGCTTGCTGGAGCGTCTGACCTCCCAGCGATCCTTCACTGAAATACGCGCGACTTTCTCGCCCATCTCGCGGCGGCCAAACACCATGGGCTCGACCGCCAGAAACGTTGCCCCCTCTTCAAGTTCCACGTTAAGCTTCCGGTCAAGCGCCGCATTGTCAAAGAATATTGTCTCCTGCGGCATCCAGAACAGGCGCGCGTTCCGTTCGGCACGCAGATTGACGAGAACCTCCGCAGCGGGTCCCAATGTCCGATAGACGCGCTCGGCCGCTTGCGTCGTCAATGCTAGCATCGCACCCTCTCCGGCTTCCGCCTCCACCTGAGAGAGATCGCCACCCGCCAATCCGCCGGACGTGTTGATGAGAATGGCCTCGCTCGAACCGCGCGGCACGCGGCACTTGGCCGAGCCCGCCTCGCGCATCACGGCAACGCCATCGCGCTCCACGCGCAGCCGCACATGGCCAACGCTGCGTTGTTCGAGAAGCCTTGCAACTGCGGTCATGGAAACAGACTAGAGGCCAATAGCCCTATGTCAAACAGTGAGATGCGCTCGCACATCTGCGGTTTCCAGCATCATGCGATCTCCAGCGAGAACTACCCTGCCCCTGTCCAGTACAATGAAATTGTCGGCCAGCCTCCTGGCAAAATCGAAATACTGCTCGACCAGAACAATGGCCATATTGCCCCGTTCCCGCAACAGGCCGATCACTCTCTCAATGTCCTTGATGATGGAAGGCTGGATGCCTTCTGTCGGCTCATCGAGCAGCAGAAGCTTTGGCTGCATCACCAGCGCCCGGGCGATAGCAAGCTGCTGCTGCTGCCCACCCGAGAGATCGCCGCCACGGCGGTAGAGCATCGACCGCAGCACGGGAAAGAGGTCAAAAATCTCATCGGGTATCGTGCGCTCCCGCCGGGGCAGCACGGCAAATCCGGTCTTGAGGTTTTCTTCCACCGTCAGCGTTGCGAATATTTCCCGCCCCTGTGGCACCAGCGCAATGCCAAGGCGCGCCCGCTCCGCTGCGGAGAGTTGCGTGATGTCGCGCCCATCAAAACCGAGCTTTCCGCCACGCAGCGAAGTTTGCCCGGCGATGGCGCGGATCAGGCTCGTCTTGCCCACCCCATTGCGACCCAGCACGCATGAGACCTTTCCGAGTCCTGCCTCCAGCGTCACGCCGTGAAGCGCCTGGCTTGCGCCGTAGAACAGATCGATATTGGCAGCTGAAAGCATATTCTAGCGCCCCAGATAAACGTCAATGACGCGCTGGTTGTTCTGCACCGTATCGAGGCTCCCCTCCGCCAGCACAGAGCCTTCATGCAGTACGGTCACACGCACATTGAGAGCGCGGATGAACGTCATGTCATGCTCCACAACGACAACAGACCGCGTCTTGGCAATGTCGCGCAGCATGGTGGCAGTCTTCTCGGTTTCGGCATCGGTCATGCCCGCTGCCGGCTCATCCACCAGCAAAAGTTCCGGTTCTTGCATCAGCAGCATGCCGATCTCCAACCATTGCTTCTGGCCATGCGAAAGACTTCCCGCCAGCGTCGCAAAGGCAGGTTTCAAATTGATGCGTTCCAGCGTATCAATAATGCGGTCCCGGCTCTCACTCTTGAGCTCCCACCGAAGCGACGCCCAGGGCGAGCGGTCCGCCTTCAGCGCCAATTCCAGATTGTCCCAGACCGTGTGGTTCTCGAACACCGTGGGTTTCTGAAATTTCCGCCCAATGCCGAGATTGGCAATCGCCGCCTCGTCAAGCCGCGTGAGATCAATGTTGTTGAAGAGCACTCGACCTTCGTCCGGCCGTGTCTTGCCGGTGATCACATCCATCATCGTGGTCTTGCCCGCGCCATTGGGGCCGATGATGGCGCGCATCTCGCCCCGCCCCACGGCAAGGTCAAGCTGGTTCAGCGCCTTGAAACCGTCGAACGACACGCTCACCCCTTCCAGGAAGAGCAGGGTTTCGGCGAGATCATGTTTCGGTTGCGCGGTCATTCAGCAGCCTGCGGCACAGTTTCGGTTGGTGTTTTAGCGCCTGCCTGCCAGCGCCAGCCGGATAGAACACCCGCAAGCCCTTTCGGCATGAACAGCGTAACGACGATAAAAAGGCCACCCAACATGAATAGCCAGGCATCCGGCATGACGCCTGTCAGCCAACTCTTGGAAGCGTTGATGACGACAGCCCCCAGCGCAGCCCCCCACAGCGTGCCCCGCCCGCCAAAAGCGGTCCAGATCACGGTCTCGATGGAGTTCTCCGGCGAGAATTCCGAGGGATTGATGATACCAACCTGCGGCACATAAAGCGCACCGGCGATCCCAGCCATCATGGCGGAGACCGTGAAGACGAAAAGCTTGAAGTGCTCGACTCGATAACCGAGGAATCGCGTACGGGACTCTGCGTCACGGATGGAAACGAGGATGCGTCCGAGTTTGGACGAAACGATCTTCCGCGCTGTAACGAAGCACAACGCCAGCGCCAACGCAGAAAGAAAAAACAGCACACCGCGTGTCGTTGGCGCCTGCACCGGATAGCCCAGAATGTCCTTGAAGTCCGTCAGGCCATTGTTGCCGCCAAAGCCCATGTCATTGCGGAAGAAGGCCAGCAGCAGCGCGAAGGTCATGGCCTGGGTGATGATCGACAGATAAACGCCTGTCACCCGCGAGCGAAAGGCAAACCAGCCGAACACGAAGGCAAGCAGCCCAGGAGCCAGAAGCACCATCAGCGCTGCAAAGGGGAAATACTCAAAGCCGTGCCAATACCATGGCAATTCCTTCCAGTTCAGGAATACCATGAAGTCGGGAAGGTCGGGATTTCCATAAACGCTGCGCGTGCCGATCTGGCGCATCAGATACATGCCCATGGCATAGCCGCCGAGTGCGAAGAATGCACCGTGGCCCAAACTCAAGATTCCGCAAAAGCCCCAGACAAGATCGACCGAGAGCGCGAGCAACGCATAGCACAGATATTTGCCAACGAGCGTCACCAGATAGTCCGGCACATGCAAAGCCGATCCCACGGGCAAAAACAGATTGAAGGAAGGCACCAGAATGCCTGTTGCCAGCACAATGCCAAGGAACAGCAGGCTGCCTCGGCCGAGTATCGGTGTTGGCTGAGGCCCCGTCATGACTCCACCCAGCGCCCCTTGAGCGCGAACAGGCCACGCGGGCGCTTCTGGATGAACAGGATCACCGCCACAAGAATAAGGATCTTGCCCAGCACGGCCCCGGCAAAGGGTTCCAGGAACTTGTTGCCAACGCCCAGCATCAAGGCGCCGGCTAGCGTACCCCAGAGATTGCCCACGCCGCCAAACACGACAACAAGGAAAGAGTCGATGATGTAACCCTGACCCAGATTGGGGCTGACATTGTCGATCTGCGTCAGTGCCACCCCGGCAAGCCCTGCAATGCCTGAGCCGATGCCGAAGGTCAGTGCGTCGACCCAGCCGGAGCGGATGCCCATGGCATTGGCCATGCTGCGGTTCTGAGTCACCGCGCGCATTTGAAGGCCAATCGCGGTTTTCTTGATGAGCAGCATCAGGCCGAAGAACACCGCAAGCGCGAAGATCAGGATAACGACGCGGTTCATGGTGAGCGACAACCCGCCAGCAAGATCGATGGATCCCGCCATCCAGTCCGGCTGAGACACTTCCTTGTTGGTTGGCCCGAAGATCGAGCGCACCGCCTGCTGCAGGATGAGCGAGATTCCCCAGGTCGCCAGAAGCGTTTCCAGCGGCCGCCCATAGAGAAAACGGATGATGCCGCGTTCCATGGCAACGCCGACGCCACCGGAAACCAAAAATGCCGCCGGAACGGCCAGCAGCAGTGAATAATCCATGAGACCCGGCGCCGATGCGGCAATGACGCCTTGCACCATGTATGTTGTGTAAGCGCCAAGCATCACCATCTCACCATGAGCCATGTTGATGATACCCATGACGCCGAAAGTGATGGCAAGGCCGATGGCCGCCAACAACAGCACGGAACCCAGTGAAACTCCGTACCAAATGTTTTGGACGGCCGCCCAGCGCGCCTGCGCGCCTTCAATGGACTCTGCCGCCGCCTGAGCCGCAGCCTTGAGATTGCCTTCCGTAGTTGCTGCAAACCCCGTGAGGAGCGCAGATGTTTCGCGGTCTGTTCTGGATTTGAGAAGGTCAATGGCGGCGAGCTTCTCCGCCTCAGGACGATCGCTCTTCAAGGTGGCCGCAGCTGCGGCATGCTTCATGAGTTCGGCAAGTGCAGGATCAGTCTCTGCTGTTATCGCCTTTTCAAGCGCAGGCAATGCAGATGGATCGCCCGACTTCAAAACTGAGAGCGCCGCCTTGCGCCGCACCTCGCTGTCAAGGCTGAACAGGGTCAGTCCGCCGAGCGCGTTCTGGATGACCCGCCGCACCGCGTTGTTGACCTTCACCTTCTCGAATTCGGCTTTGGGTCCCT
>JAIBJH010000323.1 GCA_020029455.1 Hyphomicrobiales bacterium | reverse complement strand
CGATGTCCTGCAAGCCAGGCCCATGCTCATTGCCCCTGGCCTTTTGGATGGAGTGGCAAATTGAGCAGCGGCGAGCAAAGATGGCTTCTCCCTCGCCAACATCAGCCGCTGCAAGCTTGTCCGATATCGAAGCGGGTTTCGGTAGCACGACACCATGTGTGGTCAGGTATTCCGCCATTTCCGGAGTGCCAAGACGGAGCGCCAGATGCAGCGGGGTTTGCCCCTTGATGTTCATCGCATTCACATCGGCACCCGCCTCAACCAATGCCTTGAGGCACTCCAGACACGTCTGCTGCGCGGCGACATGCAGCATACTGTTTCCACCAAACTCAAGGCGGGGATCAGCGCCCTTCTCCAGCAAGAGCTTGATCAACTCAGCTTTGTTTTTTTTGACCGCCGCCAACAGCGGCGTTCCTGCCTTGGTTGCGGTATTGGCGTCAGCGCCGCGCTCAAGGAGCAGTTTTGCAGCCTCAAAGTGACCGCGCCGCGCGGCGATGTAGAGCGCGGTGCCGCCATCATCGGCGTTGACATCGGCACCACCATCAAGTGCGGCGGCGATAGCGGCAACATCAGCACTCCGCGCCGCATCATGAAGGGCGGCGGCGCTTGCAGACGCCAGTCCAACGATCATCAAAAGCAAGAAAGACAGGACGACACGCATCGATTTTTTCCTTCAAGGGGAAAATGATGAAACCCAGTCGCAGTGCCTCAACGCTATCACGCTGGCGTTGTGCAGGCAATTTGCTCAATCGGCACGGAAAGTCAGGTAGCGGGGTGTTCGGCCATCGCGGATGGCCTTGGCTTCATAGCGTGTGCGCACCCAATCATCGAATGGCTCGGCGCTGTCCGAAACAGTTGAAAAGCCGCCATGGGCCGCGAGATGTTCACGCGTCCACTGCACATAGTCGTCAATATCGCTGGCAAAGAGGAATTGCCCTCCGCTGATAAGAACCCGGTGAATGGAAGAAAGGTTTTGCGGCGATACAAAGCGCCGCCGTTTCTGCCGCTCCTTGGGCCAGGGATCAGGATAAAGGAGATAGACGCGCTCGAAGGAATAATCCGGCAGCGCATCAAGCAGCGCCCGCGCATCACCATAGTGGATGCGGACATTCTTGACTGCGCCTGCCTCCACATGGGCCAGCGCCTTGGCAACGCCATTGAGAAAAGCCTCGGCGCCGATGATGGTCACGTCGGGATGAAGCGCCGCCTGGTGCGCCATATGCTCGCCACCGCCGAAACCAATCTCAAGCCAGCGGCGCGCAATTGTGCCCTTGAGAGGATCAGCAAGATCAACGGCGATCTTCGGCAGCAGACTTTCCATCAGCTCCAAATGATGACGGCGCAAGGGTTTGCCCTTGCGCCGCCCGTAAAACTGATAGAGAGGCCGTGGCGAGGTCACTTCACCGCCTTCTTCAGCTTGGCCACAAGGTCCGTCTTTTCCCAGGAGAAGCCGCCATCCTTCTCGGGCTTGCGGCCGAAATGGCCGTAGGAACTGGTGCGCGCATAAATCGGCCTGTTGAGATCGAGATGGGTGCGGATGCCGCGGGGGCTCAAATCCATCACCTTGCGCAGGGCCTTTTCGAGCTTCGCTTCCGAAACTTTGCCTGTGCCGTGCATATCCACATAGATGGACAAGGGCTGCGACACGCCGATGGCATAGGAGAGCTGGATGGTGCAGCGCTTGGCGAGCTTCGCCGCCACCACATTCTTGGCGAGATAGCGCGCCGCATAGGCCGCCGAACGGTCAACCTTGGTTGGATCCTTGCCCGAGAATGCGCCGCCACCATGGGGCGCAGCACCGCCATAGGTATCGACAATGATTTTGCGGCCCGTGAGACCCGCATCACCGTCAGGTCCGCCGATGTGGAATTTGCCCGTGGGGTTCACATGCCAGACCGTGTCCTTGGTGATCCAGCTCTTCGGCAGCGCCTTTCTCACATAGGGTTCGATGAGCTTTCGCACATCGGCCGACGTCATGCTTTCATCGAGATGCTGATGCGAAACCACGATCTGCGTGGCCTTCACCGGCTTGCCGTTCTTGTATTCAACCGAGACTTGGCTTTTTGAGTCAGGCCCCAAGCGCTTTTCGCCATTGTGACGCGCCTCCGCCAGAAGCTGCAGGATGCGCTGCGCATAGAAAATCGGCGCCGGCATGAGTTCAGGTGTTTCATCGCAGGCATAGCCGAACATGATGCCCTGGTCGCCCGCGCCTTCGTCCTTGTTCGCGCCATCGTCAACGCCCTGGGCGATGTCGGCCGACTGTTCGTGCAGCACGATATCGAACTTAGCGCTGTCCCAGTGGAATCCGTTCTGCTCATAACCGATGTCGCGGATGGCCTTGCGCGCCACTTCTTCAATCTTTTCCTTGGTGATCGATTGAGGGCCCCGCACTTCGCCCGCAATCACCACCTTGTTTGTGGTCGCCAGCGTCTCGCAAGCAACGCGCACCCGCCAAGGGTCCATCTTCTCGGCCAGCGCCTCGCGATAGAAAAGATCGACCACTTCGTCCGAAATCCGGTCGCAAACCTTGTCCGGATGTCCTTCCGAAACGGATTCACTGGTGAAGACGTAATTCTTGCGCGCCATGTTCAACCCCGCCATGCCACCACTGACGGTGACATATAAAGAACTCTTTATGTGATTTGGCCGCTACATGGCGGAAGGCTTTCGCCTGGTCAAGAGGCTTGAAAATGAAGTGGCCGGAGAAGGCCTTACTTGTCGCTGTCCACGACCTGGCGCGCCAGATTGACGATGAGCTTCTTCTTATGGGAGTCGGCGTCGCGGAAAACCTTCGCAAGCTGCACGCCTTCGGGCGACATGAGGGCGGACGTGAAATCATCTGAATGGCTTGACTCGCGCATGCCTCCTTCGCCTT
>JAIBJH010000322.1 GCA_020029455.1 Hyphomicrobiales bacterium | reverse complement strand
AGATGGACATGCAGACGTTGGGAATGGAGATATGCCCTCGCCCAATGCGGTCGGTATCGAAGCTTTGATTCCCATTCCAGCCTTCGAGGAAGAATGCGCGTTCGCCTTCGCGGCCCTCGCGCTCCCAGGTATGAATCGCGGGAGCAAAGTGTACCACTGAACCGGCTATGAAGCTCCGCTTGGAAGGCGGCGCAAAAGTGTACCGGTCCTGCTAGGCCGTCTCGATGTCATAGACTGGCATTGAGAGGCCGGAAGGATGTTTACAGTGGAACTTTATGCCAAGATCAGACGCGCCGTGATGATAGACGGGCTGAGCCGGCGCGAGGCAGCAAGGCGGTTTGGCATTCACCGCAACACGATTGCCAAGATGCTGCAGTTTTCAGTTCCGCCTGGTTACCGGCGGCGGGAACGCCCGGTGTCGAAGAAGCTGGGGCCGTACATGGCTTGGATCGATGCGGTGCTTGAGGGCGACCGCAGCGTGCACAAGAAGCAGCGCCACACGGCGCACCGGATCTTCGAGCGGCTGCGGAATGAGCGGGGATTTTCCGGCGGCTATACGATTGTGCGGGAGTACGTGGCTGAGCAGGCGCTGCGCACCCGCGAGATGTTTGTGCCGCTGAGCCATCGTCCGGGGCATGCCCAGGCGGACTTTGGCGAAGCCGATGGCTACATTGCCGGCAAGAAGGTGCGGTTCCATTACTTTTGCATGGATCTGCCGCACTCGGACGGTTGCTTCGTCAAGGCCTATCCGGCCGAGACGGCGGAAGCCTTCTGCGATGGCCATGTGGCGGCATTCGATTTTTTCGGCGGCGTGCCGCAATCGATCCTGTACGACAACACCCGGCTGGCGGTGACCAAAATCGTCAAGGGTGGACAGCGCCTGCGCTCGCAGATGTTCGCCGAACTGCAGAGCCATTACCTGTTCGACGACCGGTTCGGCCGGCCAGGCAAGGGCAACGACAAGGGCAAGGTGGAGGGACTGGTTGGTTACACCCGCCGCAACTTCATGACGCCGTTGCCTGTCGCCGATAGTTTTGAGGCCCTCAACGCCCGCTTCCGTGATGCCTGCGGCAAACGGCGCCAGGCGATCCTTCGCGGCCATACGATCACCATTGGCGAGCGCCTGCAGGCGGATGTGGCGGCGTTCATGCCGCTGCCGCCAGCGCCCTATGATGCCTGCCACAAGGTCGCCACCCGCGTCTCCTCGCTATCGCTGATACGTTACCGCAACAACGACTATTCGGTGCCGACGCGTTACGGCCATCAGGAGGTGCTGGTTAAGGGCTATGTCGAGCGCGTCGAGATCGCCTGTCGCGGTGAGACCATTGCGGTGCATGTCCGCAGCTATGAAACGGCCGGCTTTGTCAGCAATCCTCTGCATTATCTGGCCTTGCTCGAGCACAAGAGCCGGGCGCTTGATCAGGCAGCCCCCCTTGACGGCTGGCAGCTCGCCGATTGCATTCATCGCCTGCGGCGGCTGATGGAAGCCCGCATGGGCAATGCCGGACGGCGCGAGTTCATCCAGGTGCTGCGATTGCTGGAGAACTTTCACCAGCATCAGGTCGAGCACGCCGTCAGCGAGGCGCTGCGGCTTGGCGCCATCAGCTTCGATGCGGTGAAGATGCTGCTGCTGGCCCGCCTGGAGAACCGGCCAGCCCGGCTTGACCTGACATTCTATCCTTATCTGCCGGCCGCCACGGTTGGCACAACAGACCCCCGCGCCTACCTTGGGCTGATTGCCAGCCCAGGCTCGAGTCCCTCCTCAGAGAGGATATCGGCATGACGATGTCCCACGACACCCCAGTGCTGACAACTGTCGCTCCCCAGGTGCTGCTCGGCAATCACCTCAAGGCCCTGAAGCTCCCCACCTTCGCGCGCGAGTATGGCAAGGTCGCAATGGAATCAGCCCAGGACCGTGCTGATTACCCGCGCTATCTGCTGCGGCTGTGCGAGCTCGAGCGCATCGACCGCGAACGGCGCAATGTCGAGCGCCGCATCCGGCTGGCGCGCTTTCCCCAGACCAAAAGTCTCGATACCTTCGATTTCGCCGCTCAGGCCTCACTCAACAAGGCACTGGTTCTCGAGCTGGTGCGATGCGAATGGATCGACAAGCGCCAGAACTGCATTGCGCTTGGGCCCTCCGGCACCGGCAAGACCCACATCGCCCTGGCCCTGGGGCTGGCCGCCTGCCAGAAGGGATACAGCGTTGCCTTCACCACGGCTGCCGCTCTCGTGCACGAACTCATGGAAGCCCGCGATGAACGCCGCCTGCGGGCCCTGCAAAAGCATCTCAACACTGTCAAGCTGCTGATCGTCGATGAACTGGGTTACGTGCCGTTCACCGCTGTCGGTTCGGAGTTGCTCTTCGAGGTGTTCAGCCAGCGCTATGAACGCGGCTCGACGATCGTCACCAGCAATCTGCCATTCGATGAATGGACCTCCGTCTTCGGCTCGGAACGCCTCACCGGTGCGCTCCTCGACCGCCTCACCCATCACGTCCACATCCTGGAGATGAACGGCGACAGCTTCCGCCTTGCCACCAGCAAGAAGTCCCGGCGGCGCTCAGAGCAGGTTCCAAACCCAGACCAACAATCATCAACCAGGGGAGACACCACAACCGAGGTCTAGATCGACGACGCGCTGTAAACCACGCTTCGCTACGCTACGCGCGGCTTACAGCGCGCAACAACACACCAAGCAAACCGGGGCTTCTCAGCCCCTTTCTCTCAACCCGACTGGTACACTATCACGCCGCCAAACTGCACATTTTGTCTCCGCCATTGACAATGATCACCAAACGGACAAAGGCAGCGTTCGGCAAGTCGATCAACCCGCATCTGTTCCGCGATGCAGCGGCCACTACGACCGCCATCCATGATCC
>JAIBJH010000321.1 GCA_020029455.1 Hyphomicrobiales bacterium | reverse complement strand
AAGGAGGCCGCCGACACGAAGGAGCGCGTCTGCAGTGACGCTTTGGTGATGCCAAGTAGAACCGGCTGCGCCACCGCAGGCTTGAGGCCCTCGGCAACCAGCTTGACATTCTCGTGGTCAAACTCCTCGCGGTCCACCTGCTCGCCGATCAGGAAGGTCGACTCGCCCACATCGGTGACTTCCATCTTCTGCAGCATCTGCCGCACGATCACTTCAATGTGCTTGTCGTTGATGTTCACACCCTGCAGGCGATAAACTTCCTGGATCTCGTTGACGAGGTAGGAGGCAAGCTCCTCCACGCCCTTGATCGCCAGGATGTCATGCGGCGCCGGGTTGCCGTCCATGATGTACTCACCCTTCTCGATGAGGTCGCCTTCCTGCACGGGAAGATGCTTGCCCTTCGGGATGAGGTACTCAACCGGATCCTTGCCCTCCTCTTGCGGCACGATCTTGATGCGGCGCTTGTTCTTGTAGTCGCGCCCGAACTCGATCTTGCCGGAGATTTCGGCGATGATGGCAGCATCCTTCGGACGGCGCGCTTCGAAGAGTTCGGCAACGCGCGGCAGACCGCCCGTGATGTCGCGGGTCTTGGCGCTTTCCAGCGGGTTACGGGCGAGAACATCACCAGCGCCCACCTTGGAGCCCGGATCAACCGAGAGAACCGCATCAACCGAGAGCAGATAACGCGCCTCGCCACCACGTGGCAGCTTTTTCACTTCGCCCTTCTCGTCCTTGATGACGATAGCTGGCTTCAGCGAAGAACCGCGCTGGTTGGTACGCCAATCGATGATGACACGGTTGGTGATGCCCGTGGCCTCGTCGATCACTTCGTTCACCGAAACGCCGTCCGTCACGTCTTCGAAGGCGACGATACCATCGACTTCAGTGAGAACGGGCCGGGTATAAGGATCCCATTCCGCGATGCGCATGCCGCGCTTCACGGCATCACCAGTGTCCACCAGGATCTTGGTGCCATAGTTGACCTTGTGGGTGGCACGCTCGTTGCCCTTGGCGTCCCTGATCGCGATGGTCATGCTGCGTCCCATGACAATGAGCCGCCCGTTCGAGTCTTTCGCCACGGTGCGGTTGGGAATATCGATCAAGCCTTCCACGTTCGCTTCAACGTAGGAGTCGTCCATCACCTGCGCGGCACCACCGATATGGAAGGTGCGCATGGTGAGCTGGGTGCCAGGTTCCCCGATCGATTGCGCGGCGATGACGCCCACGGCCTCGCCCATGTTGACTGGCGTTCCGCGTGCGAGATCGCGGCCATAACAGGTGCCGCAAACACCGAACTTGGTTTCGCAAGTCAGGACCGAGCGGATCCTGATTTCCTGGACGCCAGCCTTCTCGATCAGTTCTACGTCGGCTTCCAGGATTTCCCTGCCTGCGGCAACGATCACTTCACCCGAACCCACGTCGACAACATCCTGCGCCGCAGTGCGGCCAAGAACGCGCGTACCCAGCGACACGATTACTTCACCGGCGTCGATGATCGGACGCGTGGTGATGTAGTGCTGAGTGCCGCAATCCTCTTCGGAAATGATGGCATCCTGCGCCACGTCCACCAGGCGGCGGGTGAGATAGCCCGAGTTTGCCGTCTTGAGTGCGGTATCGGCAAGGCCCTTGCGGGCGCCGTGCGTAGAGTTGAAGTATTCGAGAACCGAGAGCCCCTCCTTAAAATTGGAGATGATCGGCGTCTCGATGATCTCACCCGACGGCTTGGCCATGAGGCCGCGCATGCCAGCAAGCTGTTTCATCTGCGCCGGCGAACCGCGCGCACCAGAATGGCTCATCATGTAGATGGAGTTCATCGGCTTCTGGCGATTGGTCGCCTCGTCCATTTTAACCGACGAGATTTCCTCCATCATCTTCTCGGCCACCTTGTCGGTGCACTTCGCCCAGGCGTCGACCACCTTGTTGTACTTCTCGCCCTGGGTGATCAGGCCGTCGATGTACTGCTGCTCATATTCCTTAGCCAATTCGCGGGTTTCCGCCACGAGCTTTACCTTGGCGCCCGGAATGACCATGTCATCCTTGCCGAAAGAAATGCCGGCCTTGTAGGCGTTGTGGAATCCGAGAGCCATGATGCGGTCGCAGAAGATGACCGCTTCCTTCTGGCCGCAGTGCCGGTAGACCGCGTCAATCATCTTTGAGATTTCACGCTTGGTCATCAGTTTGTTGCACAGATCATAGGTGATGTTCTGGGCGAGCGGCAGAAGCTCGCCGATCCGCATGCGGCCCGGCGTTGTTTCCACGATGCGGTTACGCACCATGCCGTCCGCTGCGGTGTCCTTGATGCGTGCTCTGATCCTGGCATGGAGCGTCACCACGCCGCTCGACAGGGCATGCTCGATCTCGGACATGGTGCCGAACACCTTGCCCTCACCAGGCTCCCCAATAGCCATGATCGAAAGATAGTAAAGTCCGAGTACGATATCCTGCGACGGCACGATGATGGGCTGGCCGTTCGCCGGATGCAGCACGTTGTTGGTAGACATCATCAGCACGCGCGCTTCCAGCTGCGCTTCAAGCGACAGCGGAACGTGCACGGCCATCTGGTCGCCGTCAAAATCCGCGTTGAAGGCGGTGCAGACCAGCGGGTGAAGCTGGATGGCCTTGCCTTCAATCAGCACCGGCTCGAAAGCCTGGATGCCAAGGCGGTGCAGCGTCGGAGCGCGGTTGAGCAGGATCGGATGCTCGCGGATCACCTCATCGAGGATATCCCAGACTTCCGGCTTCTCCTTCTCCACCAGCTTCTTCGCCTGCTTAACCGTCGTGGAGAGGCCCTTGGCCTCAAGCCGCGAATAGATAAACGGCTTGAAGAGTTCGAGCGCCATCTTCTTCGGCAGGCCACACTGATGCAGCTTCATCTCGGGGCC
>JAIBJH010000320.1 GCA_020029455.1 Hyphomicrobiales bacterium | reverse complement strand
CCTCATGGCACAAGCGAAACCTGATGCCATCTTCATGCATTGTCTTCCTGCCCACCGCAATGAAGAGGTGACGGATGAAGTGATGGACGGGCCGCAATCCGTTGTCTTTGATGAAGCCGAGAACCGCCTTCATGCGCAAAAGGCCATATTGCTGCACTGTTTTGGTTTGTTGTGACCGATCAAATAGATACCGTTCTCCCCTTTGAGGTGAAACCGCTTGGCGTGCGCGGCCGCGTGGTGCGGCTTGGGCCTGTGATCGATGACATTCTCTCGCGCCACGACTATCCGCCGCCCATATCTTCCATTCTTGCGGAAGCGATCGCGCTGGCGGCGCTTCTTGGCACCACCCTGAAGTTCGACGGCAAGTTCATCCTGCAGACCAAGACGGAAGGCCCGGTCTCCATGCTGGTGGCGGATTTCCAGGCCCCCAATGGCGTGCGGGGTGTAGCCCGTTTCGACATTCACCCATTCCTTTTTCCTCGGGAGATGCGCCATTGGGCGTAGCTGAAATCGTGGAGGAGCATGATGACTGGGTGAAGGCCAAGATTCTGCTCGACACGGTTGAGCCCCATGAACTGCTTGACCCGACATTGTCGGCGGAAGACCTTCTCTACCGCCTCTACCACGAGGATGGCGTCACGGTTTATCCCGAGACCCAACTCAGACGGCACTGCACCTGTTCAGTGGAAACTGTTGCGGAAATGCTCCGGCGTTTTTCACCGGAAGATCGCGCCGACATGGTGAAGGATGGCGAGATCGAAGTCGTCTGTGAATTCTGCTCGAGCGTCTACCGCTTCAAACCTTCGCAATTTGCTTGAGCGGCGCGTGAACCGGCGGCGCCGGGGTCCACAACCGGTCCGTTGAAACCACCGTCTTGCCCACCGGGAATAGCGAAGCAATGGCCAGCTTCACATGCTGCCAGGCAAAGGGAATGCCGATGATGGTGACGGCAAGGCCGATCGCTGCCGCAATATGGCCAATGGCGAGCCACCAGCCCGCCAGCACGAACCAGATCACGTTGCCGATGACGCCCAGCGAGCCAGTGCCGAGGTCTTCCTCACCCGTCAACTGATCGCGGGCGACGATGTCATAGCCAAAGGGCCAGAATGAAAAGCGCGCCAGCATGAAACAGGAGCGCGCCCACGGGATGCCGATGATGGTGATCGCCATGATGATTCCAGCCAGAATCCAGGCAAGGCCCGCGATGAAACCGCCGAGCACGAACCACAACACGTTCAAAATGAAAAGAAGCATGGGCATGGTGAAACCTCCGACGGGGGGTCAAATGGGAATTCAATTGCGGCAATTCAATCCCCTCTCCCCCAGCTTCGCTGGGGGAGTACCGCGAAGTGGGGAGGGGGTGTCGAATTATTCTAACAACACTTCTGCGCCAGCCGCTTCAAAAACACCTCGCACTTCCGCAACTCGCTGACCGCAATGAATTCATCCGGCTTGTGAGCCTGTTCGATGGAGCCCGGCCCGCACACCACGGCGGGAATGCCGGCCTGTTGGAACAGCCCTGCCTCCGTACAATAAGACACCGTGTGCGTGCTGTTGGAATGCGTGCATTGCAGCGCCAACTGCTCGGCCAGTGACTCCTTGTCCGCCGCAAGGCCCGGCACCGCATTCTTGCGTTCGGTCAAAATGCCAGCCTCTTTTGAAACCGCTTTCATGGCGGGTTCCAGTTTCTTTTTCAGCGCCTCCAGGCGGCGTGGCACGAACTCTTCATCGGCGCCGGGAAGCAGCCGCGTCTCCCAGCCGAAAGAACAGTTCCTCGGCACGATATTCTGCGCCGTGCCGCCGCTGATCATGCCGATGTGGATGGTGGAGTAGGGCGGATCATAGCGCCCTGATGAATCACCCGTAGCGATCAGTTCCTCGCGAAGCCTGCCGATCTCGCTGATGATCTCGCCCGCCACCATGATGGCATTGACACCCCGGTCGGTCAGCGCCGAATGGCTCTCATGGCCCGTCACTTCCGTCTGGAATCGCACGGCGCTCTTATGGCCGTTCACCACCTGCATATTGGTGGGCTCACCGACGATCACAGCTGCCGGCTTCTTCACGTGGGTCCTCAGGTGTTCAACGAGCGGGCGCACGCCCCGGCATCCCACTTCCTCGTCACAAGAAAACGCCAGATGGATTGGGACCTTGAACTTGAGCGACTTGAAATGCGGAACGAGCGCAAGACACGCCGCAAGATAACCCTTCATGTCGGCCGTGCCGCGGCCATAGAGAAGTCCATCCTTCTCCACCATCGCAAAGGGATCGCTGCTCCATTTCTGGCCGTCCACAGGCACCACATCCGTATGTCCTGAAAGCACGATGCCGCCTGCAGCATCAGGCCCGATGGTGGCATAGAGATTGGTCTTGCGAGCCTCCTCATAGTCCACGCGGACATGCGGCACGGCAAAGCTGTCGAGATAGCTTTCCACCCATTCGATGAGCGGAAAATTGCTTTCGCGGCTGGTGGTGTCGAAGGAGACGAGTTTGGCGAGGATGTCTTCGGTCGTGGTGGGAAAAGTCATTCAGTTGACGCTGTGCTGGTCGTGAGGGGAATCGAGAGAAAAGGCGGGGATCGCAACATCGAAGGGCCGCCCCGCTGCGGACACCATGCCGTAACTTCCGACCATCATGCCGGATGGTGTGCCTAGCGGACAGCCGCTGGTATATTGAAAGCGCTGGCCCGGTTGCAGAGTGGGCTGTTCACCCACCACGCCATCGCCGCGCACATCCTGCCTGCGCCCCAGCCCATCGGTGATGATCCAGTGGCGGGTGAGCAGCGTCACGGTTTCCGAGCCCAGGTTCTCAACCGTCACCGTATAGGCCCAGACATAGCGTCCTTCCTCGGGCTTGGTCTGCCCCTCAAGGAAATGCGGCTGGACCGTCACCTTAATGTTTTCGGTGGTCGTTTGGTACATGGCTGCCAATTTAATGTGAAATGCGCGGTTTTCCACTGACAAATTCGGCAGTTGAAAGCATTGGATTGGCTCGCCAAAAGGGGTCATGGCAAGCCTTTCCAGCAACAGCGGCATTCTTCCGGCACGCGCCATTGCGCGAGCCTGCGAGGCGGGCGTGATCAAATTGGCGAAACCCGCCGATCACGACCAGATCCAGCCCGCGAGCCTTGACCTGCGCTTGGGCGCCGAAGCCTTTCGCGTGCGCGCCTCCTTCCTGCCGGGGCCGAAGATGCGGAAAAGTATTTCCGCAGCGGCAAACCCGAAAAGCTCCACAGGGCGTCTCGATATTTTCACCCGCGTCATCACCGACTACGCGCAAGAGTTCGACAATGTACCGGAGGCCTATGAAGGCCCACTCTATGCCGAGATCAGTCCGCGCACCTTTCCCATCCTGGCGCGGCAGGGATCGCGGCTCTCGCAAATCCGTTTCCGCAAAGGCGCAAGCCTTGCAACCGATGCTCTGATCCACGAACTCCATGCCCGCGAACCGCTGATCACATCCGGCGATGTGAACATTGATGGCGGTCTTGCCCTGAGCGTTGATCTCCGCGCCATGGAGAAGGATGGCCCGGTGGGTTTCCGCGCCAAGCGTCATTCCGCGCTGGTGGATGTCGACAAGAAAGCGGCCCTTGATGTGCTCGATTACTGGGAGCCCATCTGGAAACAGGGCTCGCTCATTCTTGATCCGGATCAGTTCTACATTTTGGCATCAAAGGAAGCGGTGCGCGTGCCGCCGACCCATGCCGCCGAGATGGTGCCCTTCAATCCGCTGGTGGGCGAATTCCGCGTGCATTATGCGGGTTTCTTCGATCCCGGTTTCGGGCACAGCGCCGGCCATGGCGAGGGTGCGCGCGCGGTGCTGGAGGTGCGCAGCCATGAGGTGCCCTTCATCCTCGAGGATGGCCAGATCATCGGCCGCCTGGTCTA
>JAIBJH010000319.1 GCA_020029455.1 Hyphomicrobiales bacterium | reverse complement strand
TGATGCTCACCCTGTCGCCCGCAACCAGCGAAATCGAATGGTCAATCAGTGTGATAATCTTCTGCCCGGCAAGTCTCATGTGCAGTCTGGTCTGGTCGCCGAGATGTTCGATCCATTCGACGATGCCAGGCGCGCCCTTCTTTTTTTGCACCTCAATGTGCTCGGTGCGGGCGCCCAGTGTGACAGCACCGGGGCGCACTCCCGAAGCGGGAACAATCCCCACAGGCAAGAGATTGATCTGCGGCTGTCCGAGTTTCTGCGCGACATGGATCGAATTGGGAGTCTCGTAGATGTCGCGCGGCGTTCCCACCTGTACAAGTTCTCCCAGGTGAAGGACGCCGATCCTGTTTGCCATCGTCATGGCTTCAACTTGATCGTGGGTGACGTAAAGAATGGTCGAACCAAAATCAGCCTGGATGCGCTTCAGTTCAATGCGAAGGTCGGCTCGTAGCTTGGCATCGAGCGAAGAAAGTGGCTCATCCATGAGATAGATGGCGGGCTGCCGCACAAGGGAGCGGCCGATGGCCACGCGCTGCATCTCACCGCCCGACAGCTGCGTTGATTTGTTTGCCAGCTTGTGATCGATGCGCAGGAGACCCGCCACGCGCTCAACGCGCTTCTTGATTTCCTCTTCCGGCAGCCTGCGCGCGGGCGCGCGCAACGGGAAGGCCAGATTGTCGAAAACGCTGAGGTGAGGATAGAGCGAAAACTGCTGGAAAACGAATGCCACGTCCCGCGCCGGCGGCGGCAGGGCATCAACCTGCTGTCCGCCGATTGAAATTGTGCCACTGTCCGGTTTTTCGAGGCCGGCAATCAGCCGCAATGTGGTTGTCTTGCCGGCCCCGGTGGGACCCAGAAGCACCACGAACTCACCATCGGCCACGGTGAGGCTGAGTCCGCTCACCACCTTCGTTGTCTTGTAGGATTTGTTGACGCTGTGAAGGGTGACTTCAGCCATGCGCAATTCCCTCATGAAGCACGCTTCTGATGGCAAGGCCCGTCGCCTTGTCAAAGATCGAGAGCCGGTCCGAAGCAAAACGGACGCCGACATGCTCTCCAGTCCTGAGTTTGGTGGCTGCGGGCACACGCGCCTTCACTTGGCCTTCCGCAACCGCAACAGTGACGATCTGGGTGGTGCCCAGATATTCTGTCGCCAGAACCTTGGCGCGGAGTTTCGAGTTATCGTCAAAGCGCACATGCTCGGGGCGCGCGCCGAGCACGACATTCTCGTGGATCAGGCCCTCGCGGGTTTCAGGAATTCCGATCCGCTCGCCGGAAAGCTCAACCCACTTGCTGCCCGCCGCCAGGGATGCCGGAAGGTGAATGAGGTTCATGGAGGGTGACCCCACGAACTCCGCAACGAACATGCTGGCTGGCCTGTTGTAGATCGCTTCCGGCGTACCCATCTGTTCAATGGAGCCGCGATTCATGATGGCGATGTAGTCCGCCATCGACATGGCCTCGAGTTGGTCATGCGTCACATATACGGTCGTCGCCTTTATGCGGTTGTGCAGCTGGCGCAGCTCATTGCACATCAGGTCGCGGAACTCCGTATCGAGAGTGCCGAGCGGCTCGTCCATCATGAACGCCAAGGGGCGCCGGACAATGGCCCGGCCCAGCGCCACGCGCTGCCTGTCTCCGCCCGCAAGCCCGGATACGGGCTTGTCGAGCAAGTGGTCGATACGCAGAAGCTTCGCAGTCTCCTCCACACGCTGCCTGATCTCGCGGGCCGGCACGCCTTGGCACAGCAGCGGGAAGCCGATGTTCCTACGCACGTTCATGTGGGGATAGAGTGCAAAGAGCTGAAAAACGAAGGCGATGTCCCGCTGCGAGGCGCGCTTGAAGGCCACATCTTCACCACCGAGATAGATGCTGCCGGAAGTCGGCAGCTCAAGGCCGGCGATCATGCGCAGCGTCGTTGTCTTGCCACACCCGGATGGACCGAGCAGACAGAAGAATGATCCGTCAGGAATGGTGAAGCTCGAGTCTCTCACCGCAACGAATTCGCCGAACTTCTTCTGGAGGTTCTGAACCCTGATCTCGGTCATGGCCTACTCCGGGAATTTCGAAACGACGATGAACAGGACGGTGCCCACCAGCGTCGTGATGAAAGAATAGGTGTAGAGCTCCATGGCGATGGGCTGCAGTAGCATGAATACCCCTACCGCAATGATCAGCGTTGCCAGGTTCTCCCAGGGCCCGCGGCGCAGCCGAAGTAAATCCGCCGTGACTTTTTTCATTTGCGCACCGCACCAAAAGTGATGCCGCGCAGGAGGTGCTTGCGAAGCAACACTGTGAAAACAAGAATTGGGATGAGAAATAGGGTCGTACCCGCGCCGACTGCCGGCCAATCCATGCCGCCTTCCCCGATGATGGTGGGAATGAAAGGCGGCGATGTTTGCGCCTCACCCGACGTCAAGAGAACGGCAAAGGCATATTCATTCCACGCGAAGATGAGGCAGAAGATGCCGGTCGCAGCGATGCCGGTCGCGGCCTGCGGCAGCACCACCTTGAAGAACGACTGCAGCCGCGTATATCCGTCAATCATCGCTGCCTCTTCATACTCGCGCGGGATTTCGTCGATGAACCCCTTGAGCAGCCACACGGCGAGCGACACATTGACCGCGGTGTAGAGCAGGATCATGCCGAGCGCCGTATCCGACAACCCCACTTCCCGGTACATCAGGTAAATGGGAATGGCGACCGCGATAGGTGGCATCATGCGCGTCGAGAGAATGAAAAAAAGCAGATCGTCAGCGAGCGGTATCTTGAAGCGCGAGAAGGCATAGGCCGTAAGCACCCCGAGAGACACTGCAAGAAACGTCGAACCGAAGGCAATGGTCAGTGAATTGATGAAACGGGGAAGGTAGTTGGACCGGCCAGCGATCACC
>JAIBJH010000318.1 GCA_020029455.1 Hyphomicrobiales bacterium | reverse complement strand
GCCTGGCGGCATGGCCGACAGGGCGAAGGGGCTGGGGCCGCCCCAATGATGGAGCGCGATCATCTGCCATTCGTTGTTGAAAACGGGTGAACCCGAAGAGCCGGGCTCAGTGTCGGCGACATAGTGCAGGACAAAATCGAGCCGCGAGACGAGCCGATTTTCGCGCAGGGCTACCTGCTTGAAGTCGCCGCGCGGATGCTGGATGACATTGGCCACTTCCCCCAGCACATGCTTGTTCGGCGCATCGGACAGGGGGAGATAGGCGGTCGTGGAGAGGTCTCGCGCGCCACCCACTTTATTTCCAAGAGCTATGACGGTGTAATCGAGCCGCTCGACAGCATCAGAGGCGAATAACCGGAGCGAGTCCAATTCGAAAGTCGTGACCGCCCTGTTCTGCCCCGCCACATCCTTCTCGAAATCGAATTCTACGAGAAAACCCTGCGCGGCTTCGGCACTTCTGATCACGTGATTATTCGTGAGAATGATCCCCGGGGCGACCAGTGCACCCGTGCCTTGCGGCCTGCCATCGCGAAACCTGATGCGCACCACGGCATCGGCAACCGCCCTTCCCTTCTCCAGAAAGGCAACGCCCAGAAAATCCAGCGTCGGCCCGATCATGGCCTCCATGCCGGTTGCTGCGGCGGCCAGTTCAACAGCAGCCGGCTCGGTGCTGATCCAACCCGCGAGATCGCGCGCCTGCGCAGGATCAAGACCTGTCTTCAGGCTTATGCGATCCACCAATCTTGCGGGATTGGGTTCGGCGCCGTAGGGGTTGCCCCTGGCAACTTCGTGAATACTGCGGCCGATCTGGCGGGCAGCGTCGGAAAGCCTGCGGCTTACGCTTTCATTCAAGAGATTGAGGTCGGCTTTGCTGGCCATTCCATGCTCTCGCTAGTTGCAGCCTAGTCCAGTTGGTTCGCGCAAGGGAAGTGGTCATGCGATGCAGAGTTAAGGAAAGTGGAGGTTCGGGGATTTCGTTTGACGGCGCGCACCGGCCATCCGAAGTTGGCAGCCTGCCCAAATGGAGTTCATGACATGTTGAAGCAAATTGCGTCGATTGTTGTGTTGCTAATGAGTTGCACGCAGGTCTGGGCGCTCGAGGAAATCAAAATCGAGGGCATGGCATTCGTAGATGAAGAGGCATGCACCAAGACCGGGAACTGCAATCTCACCTTCAAGATCGGCGGCAAGATGGCAAAGACCATCTACGAAGGCATGGGCACAGTGGCCCGGACAAATGAGGACACCGGCGGATTTGACAAGACCGATCGGTCCGGAATGTCCTGTCACAAGGAAGATGAACGCTACAGCTGCAGTTTCAGATATGATTTCAGGCTCCAGGCATTCAGCCTGGCACTTATCGAAGAGTGAAGAGCGCGGGAAAGTTTTGCCTTGACGGTTCGGCGCACGCCAATGTTCCGGACCTTGCTGTCGAGTGAATGGAGTCAAACATGAATGTGAAGCGATTTGCAGGGTGCCTAGCCCTGTTCACCGGATTGACTTGCGCGCCAGCCGTTGCGCTTGACGCGTTCAAGATCGAAGGCACGGCGTTTCTTGATGAAGAGGCCTGCGCCAAGGGATTGAACGCAGAGGGCTGCGTTCTCAGCTTTCAGATTTCCGGCAAGGTGGCGAAGACGCTCTATGAGGGGATGACGGCAGAAGCAGTCCAGCAGGAATGCACGGGCGGATTGCAGAAGGTGGAAGGCGGCCTCAACTGTATCAAGGACAGCGAGACGGAATATTATTGCGACTTCGGCTATCACTTTAAAGAAAACAGTTTTGGCGGCAGCGGCGTCGACTGCTAGCCATACCTCGGCGCAACTTTCCCCTTGCGATTGAAGGCTACCGTTCGTCCGTTGCGCATGCAAAAGGGCCACCCCTTGCGGGATGGCCCTCACGCATATTTCTGTGGCTCGGCGCGCCGGGCGTGCGAAAGGCCCGGCAACGCGGCGACTGTTAGAGGCTCTCGCCTCCAACGCACAGTGGCCGCGCCATAGCGCTCATATCCACAGCTAACACACTCGACATCGGACCACCTCCTTCCAGTTGTTGACGTTGCGCTTATCATCCGCTGATCTTCCGTTTTTGGCAAGTTAAAATGCGGAGCACCATGACGAACGCTGACATCATCATCACAAACTCCCGGATCATTACCATGGACAAGGCGAGGCCCTTTGCGCAGGCGCTGGCGATTTCCGGCAACACCATTGCGCGTGTGGGTAGTGCGGCTGACGTGATGGAGATCAAGGGGCCGAAGACCCGCGTACACGACAATCGCGGCAATACGGTGCTCCCCGGCATCATCGAAGGACATGTCCACCTCTTCTTCGGTTCGGCAGAGCTTCCACTCGTCAATGTGATGGGCAAGGGCGGGCTGGATGTGTTGAAGCGGATGATTGCCGAACACCGCAAAGCCAATCCGCAACTCAAGGTGCTGCATGTGGTGGGCGCGACCCATGAGCAATTCGATGTTGCCATCGACCGGCACCTGCTGGACAAGCTTGTGCCAGACATTTCCTTCATTCTCGGCTGCTTCGATCATCACACGGTGTGGGCCAACAGCAAGGCGCTGGAGGCAGCGGGTATCATGCGCGGCCGTGAATTGCCGGTGGGAAATGAGATCGTGATGGGCGCGGATGGTTTTGCCACCGGAGAGTTGCGCGAGCCTGCGGCGTTCAACCCGATGCTAGCGCTGACGCCGACAGGCGGGCGCGATGCGCTGGGCTTCACCACGGGCGGCGATCCCACTCCGCCGGCAACGTCTCAACAACGTGCCAATGATGAAGAAATCATCCGGCACGGTATTGCCCATGCCAATTCGCTCGGCATCACCTCCATGCACAACATGGATGGCAATTGGTATCAACTCCAACTGCTTGATGCCCTGCACCAGC
>JAIBJH010000317.1 GCA_020029455.1 Hyphomicrobiales bacterium | reverse complement strand
CACGCGAACGAAACAGGCCGCCCGGCATGGTGCCGCACCAGATCACGCCCGGCTAGTCGGGCCCACCCGTTTCAAGGGCCCAGATCAGCTGCGTGGTCCAGTTCACCGGCTTGCCCCAGCCATCAAGGTCATTGAGCCCTTCGGGCTTTGTCGGATAGGTGGGGGTGGTGATTTCCTTCCAGGTCTTGCGGCCCTTGTCGCGCCGGTGCAGCTTGATGCCGAAATGGCCGTGGTTCAACGCCGCGTAATCCGTGCCGTCACGGGGATCGTGCATTGTGAGGGTCACATTGTCGCCGACGAAATAGCTGTCCGTGACGGCCCAGGAGCGGCCCTTCTTCTCGGCCTCGAACAGGCCCTTGCGCGTGGAAATCATCACCTTCTTCTGCATGTCATCCTCCCGACAGCGCCTGCATTACCCAAACCTCGCTGGAAGGGCGAACGGCGTCCGATTGTTTTTCCAGATCCTTGATGGCCACCCCATCCACCAATATACGCATATGCCGCCGCACATGCCCCTGATCGTCAAGCACATAGGTGCGCAAACGGTCATTGGCGGCAAAGGCTTCATCCAGCACATCCCGCACCGTCGCTCCCGCCACCGTGACAGACGGGCAGTCCACATGGCGGCGCAAATTCGAGGTGAAATGGATCACGGCCATGAATGAACGCTATCACAATTTGGCTCTTTGACAACGTGAGGGCGGACTGTAATGGCAAACCCCATGAAGCGCCGCACCATCATTTTCCTGCCATTTTTGGCGACGGCGGCCCATGCCCACTCCTACAAGGTAAATGGCATTGCCATCGGCCATGCCTGGGCTCTGCCGGCGGAGCAAGGCGTGAGTGGCCAGGTCTTCATGCCGATCGTTAACCAGAATGCCGAGGCTGACGCCCTGATAGCCGCACGGGGTGATATCTGCGCCACCATCCAGCTGCGCAAAAACGCCCGCTATGATGATCCGCCGGAGGAACAGTTTGACTTGCCCCCGGGCAAGCCCTTGCCCATGCGCCCCACGGCGCGGCATCTGCGGCTGATCGGCCTCAAGCAGCCATTGGTGAAAGGCGACGAGTTCTCCTTGGTTCTGGATTTCCGTCTGGCAGGCGAGATAGAAGTAACCGTGAATGTCGAGGACAAGGAGGGCCACTAGGCCCCTGAGCGGAAATGACTTTGAAATGGCTTTGAAATGGCAATGAAAGCAAAGATCACCTGGATCAATGGCCGCGCCTTTTTGGGCGAGTCAGGCTCCGGCCATGGCGTCATCATGGATGGCGCGCCGGAAGCGGGCGGCCGCAACATCGGCGTGCGCCCCATGGAAATGCTGCTTCTGGGCCTTGGCAGTTGCACCGCCTTTGACGTGGTGATGATCCTTGAGCGTGCCCGCGAAAAAATCACCGGCTGCGAGGTTACCCTCGAAGCAGAACGCGCTCCCGTGGAACCCAAGGTCTTCACCGAGGTGAAGCTGGTCTTCACGGTCAGGGGTAAGGGCCTCAAGCCCGCCACGGTTGAGCGCGCCATCAACCTCTCCGCCGAGAAATATTGCTCCGCCTCAAAAATGTTCGAGAAAACTGCCAAGCTCACCCACGAATGGCATATCGTCGAAGACTGACGCTGCTTGCAGCGCTCGTTCTCTGTGCTCCGGCAGCGCTTGCCACACAGACCAAGCCGCCTGTTGCCCTGACGGGTCCTGAGATCATTGCTGCCTTTGAAGGCAAGACCGTGTCGGGAGTTTATGCCGATGGCATGGCGGTTCGCGAGAGCTATCTGGTGGGTGGCGGCATCACCTATTGGGATCCCTATTACGGCAGCCGCACCGGCCAATGGTCCGTTGTCAATAATCTCTTCTGCACTTTCTACGATGGCATGACAGGCGGCTGCTTCCGGGTGGAACGCCTGAGCGAAAACTGCTTCGACTATCTGGCGCAAGCTTCCTCCGAACAGGAAGCCCTTACGCCGACGGACAAGCCACGCTACACCGCCCGCGCTTTCATCGAGGGAAAGCCATCGACATGCCCGGATGAGGTCTCTGTTTAGGTCACTCATGACAAGTGATCGCGTCACCGCCGCATCGCAATGCCTCCTCGAGCACTGGCAGCTCAATACGCGGCTTGAGAAGCTTGCGCCCCACCTTCTGCCGCGACGCAAGCAAGAGGCCTATCAGGTCCAAGAGCTCATTGAACAACAATCAACTCAGCCTCTCGCCGCATGGAAACTCGCCGCCACTTCGATTGCCGGACAGAAACATATCGGTGTCTCCGGCCCGCTGATTGGCAGATATATCGCCGAGCGCGTTATGCCATCTGGCAGTGTCATTCCCTTCGGCAACAACGGCATGAAGGTGGCCGAGATCGAATTTGCCTTTCGCTTCGGAAGCGATCTGCCACCCCGCGCCACGCCCTACAGCACGGATGAAATCTTCGAAGCGGTGGCCTCCATGCATCCGGCCATCGAAATTCCCGATAGCCGCTTTGAACATTTTGAACGCGTCGGTGAACTTTCCCTGATCGCCGACAATGCCTGCGCCCATTGGCTTTGCATCGGTGAAACGGCACCTGATGACTGGCGCAATCTGGACTTGGCGGCTTTCACGCCCACCGGACAAATCCGCGGGAAAGAGCCTGTCACCGGCAAAGGCGCCAATGTGCTGGGTTCGCCCTATGCGGCCATGGAATGGTTCGTAAATGAACTGTCCTCGCTCGGCATCACCGCCAAGGCAGGACAGATGGTTTCAACAGGTACCTGTCTGGTTCCAATGCCCATTTCTCCCCACGATCACGTCACCGGCGATTTCGGACCATTGGGAAGGGTTGAAGTGACGCTTGGCTCCTGACTTGTTATGCTTGGGCCATGGAACCTGACCTCCTCCTTTCATTGGCCCTTGGCATAGGTCTTGCTGCC
>JAIBJH010000316.1 GCA_020029455.1 Hyphomicrobiales bacterium | reverse complement strand
AAGCGGTGTTGCCGGAAAAGATCAGCCGTGGCGCAAAAAAGCCAAGGCCCAAGACAGCAATGAACAGCACCCACTTCAGGCCATAGACGGCGGCAAGTGCGGCAGGGTTCGAAGCGACCAGCATGACGATAGCGGCGGTCAGCGCCACCCCCAGTGCCATGTAGTTGTAAACGCCCAACATATAGGACCTGAGGCCCTGGTCGATCTCGGCGCGGGTTTGTGTGCCCGTCCGGGTCGGGAATGGATGTTCAGCCATGTGTTGCCCTCCTCGTGGCAATTCGTTGGCAAATATGATGTTGCCGGCCTGCTTCGTCAAGTTACCGGCCCGTAATGTGGTCTTGGGAAGGTCCTTTAACCCGTTGCAATTTCGTCCATTTTCTGGGCAAGCGCAATGTCGAGCTGGGTTACCCCCTGGGCCGAATGAGTGGTGAGCGTCACCTCAACCTTGCCATAAACATTGGCCCATTCCGGATGGTGGTCCATTTTCTCGGCCACCAGTGCCGCCTCGCTCATGAAGGCAAAAGCCTTGCGGAAGTTCTTGAAGCGGAAGGTCTTGGTGATGGCATCCCGGCCCTGAACTTCCTCCCAGCCGGAAAGGCTTTGTAACGCCTTGATGCGGGCCGGTCCTTGAAGGCGCTCGCTCATGCCGGCACCCCGGCAAGATAGGATTCCTCCACCGCATAGGGCCCACCGCCTTTCAGGGGTCGTGAGGAGAACAGCACGAACTCGTGCACGTCAAAGGCCGGCGTCGAATAAAGCGAATGCACCTCGACCCAGCGCAGCAGCGCCCGAAGGTCTGGCTCCTTGAGGCGGGCCAGAGTCACATGGGGCTGGAAGCGCCGCGGCTCCGCCGGAAGCCCCAGCAGCTGACAGATGCGTTCCTGCACATCGCGCAGGCGGCGCAATTCACCGTATTCTTCCACACCGGCATAGAGCGAGTGGGGCTTGTTGCCACCGAAGACGCCAACCCCCTTGAGCTTCACCTGGAAGGGCTTGAAGGTCACCTGGTCCAGCGCCCGCGCCACTTCGCGCGCCAGCCCTGCATCAATGTCGCCAATAAAGCGGATGGTGAGGTGATAATTATCGGGGTCCATCCAGCGGGCGCCGGGAATGCCCCCTTGCATGATCTGGAGGTCGAGCGCCACTTCGGGCGGGATTTCCAGTCCGGTGAAGAGCCGCGGCATGGGAACCTCCATTTTTCCGATAAGCTAGCTTGATTCGGCCCGATCTCAAGTCTTTTCCTTGGCTGCGGTTATCAAGGCTTCCACGGCAGGCAGAATTTTCTCCACAATCAGTTCAACACCCTTTCCATTGGGGTGCATGCCGTCGGCCTGGTTGAGGTCCGGCCTGGCGGCAACGCCTTCCAGGAAAAAGGGATAGACGGCAACCCCGTGGGCCTCCGCAAGGCGCCGGTACATGCCGTCGAACTCGCCGGCATAATCAGGTCCCAGATTGGGCGGGGCGCGCATGCCGGCAAGAAGCACGGGTAGGCCCTTGGCCTTGAGTTTGCCAAGAACCTCGCCAAGGGCCGCCTCGGCCTGCGCCACTGGTAGGCCGCGCAGCGCATCGTTGGCCCCCAGTTCCACAATGGCGGCGTCAACATCATCTGTCAGCGCCCAGTCGAGACGCGCGGCCCCTTGCGCTGCTGTATCACCGGAAACCCCCGCATTGCGCACCGTTACGTCATGACCCTTTGCCTTCAGCACTGCCTCCAGCCGTGCTGGAAAGGCGGCGGATGGATCAAGGCCAAGCCCTGCAGTGAGGCTGTCCCCAAGGGCTAAGATGGTGATGGGCTCGGCTCTTGCCGGGCTGGCGAGCATCAAGACTGCGACGGAAAACTGAAGGAGGAACGTCTTCAGGTAGATGACCATGGCCGCCTATGTGGGGCAGACCCACTGCTCTTGCAAGTTGTTCACTCGACATCGGCAATGCCAGCCCCCATCTCTGTGGTCCTTCAATTCGGACGAATCAGCCCAATCAATTATGACTATTCTCGCCCTTGATGACGTTGACCTGATTTTGCCTTCCCGCGCTGGCCCGGTACACATTCTGAAGAATGTCTCCTTCACCGCCGAAGCGGGCGAGGCCATCGGCATTGTCGGTCCATCGGGCTCCGGCAAGACATCGCTCTTGATGGTGATCGCCGGACTTGAATCCGTCACGCACGGCCATATCAGCGTCAACGGCATCACTCTTCACGACAAGGGCGAGGAAGCGCTCTCGCGTTTCAGGCGCGATGCCATTGGCATCATCTTCCAGTCCTTTCACCTGATCCCCACACTCAACGCCCTCGAGAATGTCGCCATTCCACTCGAGTTCAAGGGTGCGCCCGATGCAGCATCTAGAGCGAAGGCGGGCCTCGAACGCGTTGGCCTTGGCCACCGCCTCACCCACTATCCGGGCCAGCTTTCCGGCGGAGAACAACAGCGTGTGGCCATCGCCCGCGCACTCGCCTCGGGTGCCCGCGTGCTGTTGGCCGATGAGCCGACAGGAAATCTCGACCAGGAGACGGGCAAGGCCATCATCGACCTGCTCTTTGACTTGAAGGCGCGCGAAGGCGCCACCCTGCTGCTCGTCACCCACGATCCCGCACTGGCGCGGCGTTGCGGCCGCCTGCTCGATGTCCGCGACGGCGAGGTGAGCGAACACAAAAAGCCTAGGAACGCTTCAAGGCCTCGGCCAAGTAAGCCGCGTGGCCACGCTCCGCACCATGGCCACCGCCAATGGCCGCTCGACACTTGTCGAGATCAAGGCCATCGACGAAGCCTATCCGCTTTTTGGTGCCATGACCTACGAGCCATCCTCGCTTCAGCCTCCCGTCACCACTGCCGCATCACCCGAGGGCGTTGCCGTCGATCCGCTGCTGCTGGGGAGGCTCGGACTCAAAGTTGGCGACAGATTCAAAATCGGCACCAGTGAGCTTGCTGCCCATGCTGTGATCGCGAATGAGCCCGACCGCATCTCCGATGGCTTCGTGCTAGGCCCACGCCTCCTCATGAGCCATAGAGCACTTGAAGCCACAGGCCTCATCCAGCCGGGAAGCCTCATCACCTGGCGCTATCGCGTGAAGCTGCCGCAAGGTGCAACGCTTAACGAAGCCAAGGCCATTGTCGAACGCACCAATTCGGAATTTCCCGATGCCGGATGGCGCGTGCGTGCCCGCGACAACGCTGCCTCCGGCGCCGAGCGTTTTGTCGAGCGCCTGTCCTACTTCATGTCGCTGGTCGGTATCTCGGCACTTGTGATCGGCGGGGCAGGCATTGCCAATGCCGTCTCCGCCTTTGTCAGCCGCCGCACCGCAACCATCGCCACGCTCAAGTGCCTTGGGGTCTCGCAAGCCAATGTCTTCGGCCTCTTCCTCACCGAAATCATGCTGGTGGCACTGCTCGGCGCCGCGATCGCGTTCATGGCGGGCGCGGCAACGCCGTGGTTCGCCTCGACCTTCTTCGGTGATGTGTTGCCACTCCCCGTCGCTACATCCATCGCCTGGTGGCCCTTGGCCTTTGCAGCGCTGCTCGGCCTTCTCGTGACGCTCGCTTTCGCCATCGTACCACTCGCCCGCATCGCTCGCATTCCCGGAACCGCTCTCTTCCGTTCCCATCTTGTGGAGGGCGGCGGCTTTGCGTGGACTTATATCGCCGCGGCCCTTGCCATCCTCGGTGTTGCCGCGCTTCTCATCTACTTGAGCTTCGACAATGGCCGCATCACCCTCTATTATCTTGGCGGCCTTGCAGGAAGTTTCGTGGTGCTGGCGTTCCTCGCTCTTGCGCTGTTGAAGTCTGTTGCCCTCCTGCCGCCGGCAAAGTCCTTGCTGTTGCGCCAGGCCGTGAAGGCGTTGCACCGTCCCGGATCATCTGCACTGTCTGTCATTCTGGCGCTGGGCCTCGGTCTCACGCTCTTTGTGGCACTGGCGCTCACCGATGCCACCATCAGCCGCGAAATCCGCGCGGGCATTCCTGGAAAGGCGCCGGCCTTCTTCTTTCTCGATGTACGCAATGACGAGCTTCCAGCCTTCCGCGAGGCGGCCATGAAGGAGCCGGGAGTGAAGGAAGTGGAGAACGCGCCGATGCTGCGCGGCCGCATGGTGGCGGTGAAGGGCATCGCCGCCGACAAGGTGGAAGCAAAACCCGAAGCTGCCTGGGCCCTGCGCGGTGACCGCGGCCTCACTTATGCCGAGACTTTGCCCGAAGGCTCGGAGCTGGTGAAAGGCGCGTGGTGGCCAAAGGACTATTCCGGAAAACCGCTCGTCTCGCTTGTCGATGAAATTGCAGATGGGTTGGGCATTGATATCGGCGACGAGATCACCGTCAATGTACTGGGCCGCGATGTCACTGCGGAAGTGTCTTCGCTCCGCAAGGTGAACTGGCGGAGCTTCGGCATTAATTTCGTCATGGTGTTTTCACCCAACACATTGAAGGCCGCGCCGCACTCCCATGTGGTGACGGTCGAGATGGAAGGCGCCGATGAAGCGGTTTTTCTCAACCGCATGGCGGCGGCCTTTCCTTCCGCTACGGCGGTCCGCGTCAAGGAGGCTCTCGCAACCGTGAGCGAGCTCTTGGGTCAGATGCTGTCTGCCGTGCGTGGTGCCAATGCGCTGACACTTCTCACTGGTATTCTGGTTCTGGCAGGTGCGCTTGCAGCAGGCCTTGCCACAAGATCCTATGAGGCCGTGGTGTTGAAAACCTATGGCGCCACCAGGAGGCAATTGCTCTGGTCCTTCATGCTCGAGTTCGGACTTCTGGGCCTCGTGGCCGCTATCTTTGGCGTCATTGCCGGCTCCCTCGCCGCCTGGTTCCTGGCGCTCTACATTCTCGAGATGGACTTCACATTTCTGCCTGCAGTTGCGGTTGCAACGGCGCTCATCGCCATGCTGCTGACTATCCTCGCAGGCCTCACTGTCACCGCGCGGGCGCTGTCGGCGAAACCCTCTGCCTATTTGCGCAACGAGTGAGAAGGCCTTATCAGGAGGGATGGTCGTCCTCAGCAAGATCTATACCCGCAGCGGCGATGGCGGTTTGACCGCCCTTGGTACCGGCGAGCGTGTGTCCAAGGCGAGCCTCAGGATCGAAGCTTATGGCACGGTCGATGAAACCAATTCGGTGATAGGTCTCGTCCGCCTGCACACTGCTGCTGCCAAATTAGCGAAACTTGATGCCATGCTGGCGCGCATCCAGAACGAACTCTTCGATCTTGGAGCCGATCTCTGCGTGCCGGACCGTGGCAAGAAACCCAACTACGAACCCCTGCGCATGACGGCGGATCAGGCAGCGCGGCTCGAGAAGGAAATCG
>JAIBJH010000315.1 GCA_020029455.1 Hyphomicrobiales bacterium | reverse complement strand
GATCGCCTGAGCCGCTTTCGTATTATCTCGGTAATCGGCCACAATTCTTCATTCGCTTTGCGGAATTCTACAGCCGTGATCAGCGATGCGCGTGAATTGCTGAAAGCGGATTTTGTGCTGTCAGGAAGCGTCCGCAAATCGGACAGCCGAATACGCATTGCCGTGCAACTGGCAGAAACTACAAACGGCACTACTAGTTGGGCTGATCACTATGACCGCCCACTTGTGGATGTGTTTGCACTGCAGGACGAAGTTGCTGGCATAGTTGCGAAAACCTTGGTCGGCAGGGTCGAGATTGAAATCGGCAATCGTTCAAGTGCCGCGCCCCACCGGAACATCTCCAGCTACGAACTGGTACTCCAGGGACTCTGGCACTACAGAAAAGAGACACTTGAAGCTGTAGCAGCTGCACAGCCATATTTTGAGCGTGCCATCGCTGCCTACCCGAACAATGCCGAGGCCCACCGCTATCTCGCGCTCTGCCATTTGTTCTCTTGGTGGAGCGCTTACGATGCGGATAGTTTGTCGAAGGCCTTTGCCATGGCGTCACACGCAGTCGAACTTGATCCTGCGAGTGGCGGTTGTCATCAGGCGCTCGCGCTCTGCCGCCTGTGGGTGGACGGACCAGAAACCGCCGCTATTTCCATAGCGAGATCGCTGGCGCTCAATCCCAACGACGCTGATACATTGACCGATGCCGGCCTCATCGCAGCCTACAGCGGAAACTTGCTGGAGGCGCGGTACCATGCCGGGCATGCATTTCGCCTGAACCCGCTCCCGCCACTATGCTATCCTGAATACAGGGCCCTGGCCCTATTTGTTGAAGGCCGCTACGCCGAGGCACTACCAGCCTTTGAGGCGATTCCGGATTGCGCCTACGACAATACCTATGTTCTCGCCTGCAATGGGCTGTTGGGCAATGGTGAGAAAGCGGCGCTGATAATGGAACGCAATGCACGGGCTGGTAGGCAATGGGATCACTTGGCTGGGGCGATGCGCGAACCCTTTGCCACGCCGGAGCCCCGGGAACGCCTGCTCGAAGGCCTCAGAAAGGCCCAGGCCATTTGATCGGCCCGCCGCGAAAGCAGGCCGGGTCCAGGCGCGGGCGTGGTGAAATTGGCAGACACGCAGGATTTAGGTTCCTGTGGGGAAACCCGTGGGGGTTCAAATCCCTCCGCCCGCACCATGTTTCCCGCACCTTGCTCCAAGGGCCGGCCGACAACGACGAATTGAAGAGCAGTGACCATGCAGATTACAGAGACAGTGAACGCCGGCCTGAAGCGCGGCTTCCAGGTGGTGGTGAAGGCGTCAGATCTTTCCGCCAAGGCCGATGCCAAGCTCAAGGACATGGCGGGCCGCGCCAATATCAAGGGCTTCCGCCCCGGCAAGGTGCCTGTCGACCATCTGAAGCGTCTCTATGGCAAGTCCGTCATGGCCGAAGTGGTGCAGACCACCATCGATGAGCAGTCCCGCGCCGTCTATGCCGACCGCAAGCTCAAGCCCGCGTATCAGCCGGAAGTGAAGCTGCCGGAAGCCGAAGGCGAAGTGAATGCCGTGATCGACGGCAAGCAGGATCTCTCCTTCGGCGTTGAAGTCGAAGTGATCCCGGAATTCGAACTCAAGGATGCTTCGGGTCTTTCTCTCACCAAGCATCTGGTTGAGGTGAGTGACGCCCACATCGACGAAGCCATCAACAACATCGCCGCCCAGTCCAAGGGCTGGGAAACCAAGGATGGTGTTGCCGCAACCAGCGACCGCGTCACCATCTCTTTTGAAGGTTCAATTGACGGCGTGCCCTTTGATGGCGGCAAGGGCGAAGACATCCCTCTCGAACTTGGATCGAACCAGTTCATCCCGGGTTTCGAAGATCAGCTTGTGGGCAAGAAAGCGGGCGATGAATTGACCGTCAACGTCACGTTCCCTGCCGAATATGGCGTCAAGGATCTCGCCGGAAAGCCGGCGGCCTTCAAGACGAAGGTAACGCAGGTCGATCAGCCGAAGCTCCCGGCGATCGACGAAGATTTTGCCAAGCGCATGGGCTTTGAAAATGTCGGTGCACTGCGCGACATGGTGAAATCCAGCATTTCCCGTGAATTCGAGCGCATGACCGGCTTGAAGCTGAAGCGCGACGTGCTGGATCAGCTCGACAAGCAGTACAGCTTTGATCTTCCCTCGCGCCTCGTTGATGCCGAATTCAACGGCATCTGGAACGCGCTCACCAATGAAATGCAGAAGGCGAAAAAGACATTCGCCGACGAAGACACGACGGAAGAAAAAGCACGTGACGAATACAAGGCCATAGCTGCCCGCCGCGTCCGCCTCGGCCTCGTCCTCGGCACCCTCGGCGAGAAGGAGGGTGTCTCTGTGACTGAGCAAGAGCTGCAGCAGGCGTTGACTGCGCGGCTTCGCCAGTTCCCCGGCCAGGAAAAGCAGGTCTATGACTTCTACCGCAAGAACCCGAATGCGCTCATTGAGCTGCGCGGTCCCATCTTCGAGCAGAAGGTGGTGGATTTCATCGTCGCCAAGGCCGCTGTTGCTGAAAAGACCGTGAGCCGCGAAGACCTTCAGAAGATGGTCGAAGATGACATGGAGTCCGCCGACGCCTGATTTGATCAGGCGGCTGCGTCTGCCGCGGGCGCTCCGAGGCCGAGAACACGGCAGATCGCATAGACCAGTTCTGACCGGTTCAATGTGTAGAAGTGGAAATCCGTAACACCTTCGCGGGCGAGGGCTTGCACTTGTTCGGCGGCAATCATCGCCGCAACGAGATTACGCGTCTCTGGCTCTGCATCGAGTCCCGCGAAGCGCCGGGCCAGATCGGGCGGAACATGCGCGCCGCATTTCGTGGCGAATTCGCCAACCTTCGCAAAATTTGTGATCGGAAGAATGCCGGGCACCAGATTGATCTTGATGCCGCGCGCCGCCACGCGGTCCCGCAATCGCAGAAAGAAGGCATTATGGAAGAAAAACTGCGAGATGGCACGGCTTGCGCCGTTTTCCGCCTTGTCGGCCATGAAAGCCAGGTCTTCTTCGATTGACACCGAATCCGGATGGCGCTCGGGATAGGCCGAGACGGATACTTCAAAGGCACCAAGCTCCTTGATGCCGCGAACGAGGTCCGCGGCATTCTTGTAGCCCTCCGGGTGTGGTTGAAACCGTTCTCCCAAGCCCCCCGTCGGATCGCCCCTCAAGGCCACGATGTGCCTGATGCCCATCGCGGAGTAGGCGCGTATCACCTCGTTCACTTCACGCTTTGTTTTTCCGACACAGGTGAGGTGGCCCGCCGCCTTGAGGCGCGTTTCATCAGTAAGACGCTTCAGCGTGGCCAGCGTCCGGTCCTGCGTTGTTCCACCCGCGCCATAGGTCACTGACACAAACAGCGGATCTATGCCTTCGAGCTTCTTGACCGTTGACCAGAATGAATTGTCTCCCGCGCTCTGCTTGGGCGGAAAGAATTCAAAGGAGACGCGAACATTTGTGCTCATGATGCGGCCAATGCTTTCCGCGCCCGCGCAACGTTCCCATCGCTGCGAGGTGTTGCCAACCACAGGCTGACAGTGAGGCCCCGCCCATCCTTACGCCAGGGCGGCTCCAGCACCTCGTGCCGTGAAAGTTGCAGATTTGCCCGCGCCAGCCAGTGCGACATCTGCTCTGCCGAAATGCCCAGCCTGCGGTGGGCGTGGTTTTCGCGCAGTTCTTCCATGTCATGTGGTGCAAAATCCACCACAAGCAGCCGCCCACCGGGTTTGAGGATGCGGCGCGCCTCAAGCAGCGCCTTTTGGGGTTCATCGAGGAAATGCAGGACCTGGTGAATCGTGACAAGGTCAGCGCTCCGGTCTGGCAGCGGAAGCGCATAAATATCGGCAAGGCGGAATTCGGCGCGGACCTTGCCGTTCTTCTCAAGGTGAGCGCGCGCTATGGCCAGCATCTCGCGGCTCGAATCGACACCTAACAGCTTCCCTGCCGTCTT
>JAIBJH010000314.1 GCA_020029455.1 Hyphomicrobiales bacterium | reverse complement strand
TCGGCGGTGGGCTTCTGGGAGTCGGCTGAAGTGCGGGTCAATCCGGCAGGCAGCGTTGAAGTGCTCACCGGCACGCACAGCCACGGCCAGGGCCATGAAACGACCTTCGCACAGGTGGTTGCCGACCGGCTTGGCATCGATATCGGGCAGGTTTCGGTCGTTCATGGCGATACCGACAAGGTGCAGTTCGGCATGGGAACCTACGGTTCGCGTTCCGGTGCGGTCGGCATCACCGCCGTGATCAAGGCGCTCGACAAGATCGAGGCCAAGGGCAAGCGGGTGGCGGCAGCACTGATGGAAGCCTCGGTGGAAGACGTCGAGTTCAAGGACGGGCATTTCTCCGTCAAGGGTACTGACAAGAAGATGGCCTTCGGATCGGTGGCGCTGTCGTCCTACATTCCGCACAAGTTCAATCCGCAGGAGATTGAACCGGGTTTGAAGGAAACGGCCTTCTATGATCCTACCAACTTCGTCTTCCCCGCGGGCGTCCACATCTGCGAAGTCGAAGTCGATGCCGATACGGGCCACACGGATATCGTGGCCTATACGGCGCAACGCCTGCGGTGATCAATGCCATCACACATGCCATCGGGGTGCGAGACATCGCCATGCCGGCGACACCGCTCACGGTGTGGCAAGCGATGCAGGCCATGCGCAAGGCGGCTGAGTAAGGTCAGGGAGGAAAGAAACATGGAAAACTTCAATTATCACCGCCCTGCCACTGTCGCTGCCGCGGCGGCACTGCTCAAAAAGTCCAAGGACGGTGTCTACCTTGCGGGCGGGCACACGCTTCTGCCCGTGATGAAGCAGGGCTTGCGCTCGGCCAAGGACGTTGTTGACCTATCAGGCATCAAGGCCCTAGCGGGCATCAAGGTGTCCGGAGGAAATGTGGTCATTGGCGCAGGCACCACGCACATGGATGTCGCAACCTCGTCCGCCGTCAAGAAGGCTATTCCGGCTCTCGCGGAAATGGCGGGCAAGGTGGGGGGCGTTCATGTGCGCTACAAAGGAACGATCGGCGGGTCCATCGCCAATGCCGACCCGGCGGCGGATTATCCCTCGGCGTGTCTCGGCCTTGGTGCAACAATCGTCACCAACCAGCGCAAAATCCCGGCGGACAAGTTCTTCACCGGCGTGTTCCAGACAGCGTTGAAAAAGGGCGAGATCATCACGGCGGTGAGCTTTCCCATCCCAAAGCGGGCGGCGCATCAGAAGTTCCCCAACCCGGCTTCGCGCTTCGCCCTCACTGGTGTTTTCCTTTCGCAGGGCAAGGACGGCAAGGTGCGGGTGGGTGTCACGGGCGCCGGGCCATCGGCGTTCCGCGTGGCAGAGATGGAAGCGGCCCTTTCAAAGGAATTCAGCGAGAAAGCCATCGCTGGCATCAAGGTGCCGCCCAAAGGCCTCCTCAATGACATGCATGCGTCAGCCGCCTACCGGGCGCATTTGATCGGCGTCATGGCGCGCCGCGCCGTAGCGGCCGCAAAATAGGCTCGTGGCAGAGCGGTAGTCTGCGAATGAAGATTTGCGGGCCATCGGCTTTTGACAAGTGTCAATTGATGCTTTACATATGGCGCGGTGATTGTCTCGTTCAAGAGCAAGGCGCTGAAGCGGTTGCACGAAGGCGGATCCGGGAAGGGACTGCCATCAACCTTTCTGCCGAAGTTACGGCGCGCAATCTTTGCACTTGAACAGGCGGAACGACCGGAAGACCTGAGCCAGCCGGGATTTGGCCTTCACCAATTGTCGGGCGACAGGTCTGGCGTCTGGTCGATTGTCATCACGCGGAATTGGCGGATGACTTTCAGGTTCGATGACGGGAACGCAATAGAAGTGGATTTCGAGGACTATCATTGAGGAGTTAACATGGCGATGAGCAACCCTCCCCATCCCGGGGAAATTGTCAGGTTTGACTGTATTGAGGCTACGGGCATATCAATCACGGCTGCAGCCGAGGCACTCGGCGTCACGCGGCAGGCCCTGTCCAATCTTGTCAATGGTACAGCCGGCATTTCACCGGAAATGGCCATTCGACTCGAAAAGGCATTTGGCGGAACCGCTGAACACTGGTTGCGCATGCAGGTGGCCTATGATCTTGCGCAAGTTCGGAAACTGTCGCCAAAGATCAAGGTTCGGCGAGTCGCGGCTTAGCTGATTGATGCCTATTTCCCTGCCTACCTCCATCGACGACACCGTCGCGCTTCTCAAGTCAGCCGGCTACATCGCGGGCCGTGATCTCGGGACGGTGGTGTTCCTGGCGCTGAAAATGGGGCGGCCGCTCTTCCTTGAGGGCGAGGCAGGTGTCGGCAAGACGGAGATTGCAAAGGTTCTCTCTGAGGCGCTGGGCCGCAAACTCATCCGGCTGCAATGCTATGAGGGGCTCGACGTTTCCTCCGCCGTCTACGAATGGAACTATGCAGCACAAATGATAGAAATCCGCATGGCGGAGGCTTCCGGCACTTTAGACCGTGACCGGCTGGGACATGATGTCTTTGCCGAGAAGTTCCTGATCAAGCGGCCGCTGCTGCAGGCGTTGGAATCAACCGGCGGGGCAGCGCCCATCCTGCTCATTGATGAGATCGATCGCACTGATGAAGCTTTCGAGGCCTTCCTTCTTGAGGTGTTGTCGGATTTCCAGGTGACGATCCCGGAGCTTGGCACGGTGAAGGCGAATGAGCCGCCGATAGTCGTCATCACGTCAAATCGCACACGCGAAGTGCATGATGCCTTGAAGCGGCGTTGTCTATACCACTGGGTGGGCTACCCCGATGCGAAGCGCGAGGAAGCGATCATCCGCACCAAGCGGCCTGAGGCTTCAGCAGCACTGGCGCGGGAAGTCGTGGCCTTCGTGCAGGCGCTGCGCGGCGGCGACATCTACAAGGCGCCGGGCGTGGCCGAGACCCTTGATTGGGTGACGGCGCTGCACGAGCTTGATTGCGTGACGCTTGACCCGCAGACCGTCAATGACACGTTGGGCGTGTTGCTCAAATACCAGGATGACATTGCACGGATGGAAGGATCGGAAGCGAAGCGCATCCTCACGCAGGTGAAAGAGGAGCTTCGTACAACCGGTTATGTCTAAGACAAAGGGCACTGAACATGCAAATCATGTCCAGTGCCCCTGGTTGCCCGAGCCCGATGTCCCCGTCAGGAGGAACACTAACATGAATCGCGCGCGCTGTTACAGCTGGTTGCAATGGCAGAGCGCAAATTCCGAAAGAGTTGCAGTTTTGCAACGGAACTATCGGCGCCGGGAATTTCTCAGCAAGTTTGCAGGCTTACCGTCATGAGCAATGCCACCATCAACTCACGCCCCAGCGGCAGGCTTGCCTTCAACATCATGCATTTCGGCAGGGTGTTGCGCGAGGCCGGCATTCCCGTAGGCCCGGGCAGTGTCCTGGACGCGCTGGATGCCGCGCAGGCCGGACCGCTCACGCGCCGCGAAGACTTCTACTGGA
>JAIBJH010000313.1 GCA_020029455.1 Hyphomicrobiales bacterium | reverse complement strand
ATTAAGCAATACTGCAACGCAATATGTTTCGTTGCGGCGCACAACGCTTTCACTAACATTTCTATTGACGTTCGTTTTTTTTCGTTTGATATTGCAGCAAGGCTCCAACAAAGGCGCCAAATTTTTTATGGGAGGACTATCGATGAAAACGAAGCTTCTAGCGACGGTCGCGGCATTAACGCTCTTCGCGTTCGCCGGGCCAAGCTATGCCGACGAAGCCGCAGCCCAGAAGTGGATCAACGACGAATTCCAGCCTTCGAGCCTCTCCAAAGAGGATCAGCTGAAGGAAATGCAATGGTTCATTGAAGCTGCCAAGCCCTTCCAGGGCATGGAAATCAACGCCCTGTCGGAAGGCATTCCGACCCATACCTATGAATCAACGGTTCTGACCAAGGCCTTTGAGGAAATCACCGGCATCAAGGTGAACCACCAGATCCTCGGTGAAGGCGAAGTCGTGCAGGCCGTGCAGACCCAGATGCAGACCAACCGGAACCTTTATGACATTTACGTCAACGACTCCGATCTAATTGGCACCCACTCGCGCCTGCAGCAGTCGGTGAATCTGACCGACTTCATGGCCGGCGAAGGCAAGGATGTGACCAACCCCGGTCTCGACCTCGCCGACTTCATCGGCACCCAATTCACCACGGGCCCCGATGGCAAGCTCTATCAATTGCCCGACCAGCAGTTCGCCAACCTCTACTGGTTCCGCAAGGACTGGTTTGACCGGCCCGACCTGCAGGAGAAATTCAAGGCCAAATACGGCTATGACCTTGGCGTGCCAGTGAACTGGTCAGCCTATGAGGACATCGCTCAATTCTTCACCGAAGACGTGAAGGAAATCGACGGTGTGAAAATCTATGGCCACATGGACTACGGCAAGCGCGCGCCTGACTTGGGCTGGCGGATGACTGACGCCTGGCTTTCCATGGCTGGCGCAGGCTCCGCTGGCGAACCAAACGGCATTCCCATTGATGAATGGGGCATCCGCATGGAAAAGGGCTCCTGCAATCCGCAGGGTGCATCTGTCTCGCGCGGCGGTGAAACCAACGGACCGGCATCGGTCTATGCCATTGCCAAGTGGGATGAATGGCTCCGCAAATACGCCCCTCCGGGTGCTGCTGACTACGACTTCTATCAGTCACTGCCGGCGCTCGCCTCGGGCAACGTAGCCCAGCAGATCTTCTGGTACACGGCCTTCACCGCCTCCATGGTGGCGCCAAAGGACAAAGGCAACAACACCGTTGATGCCGATGGCAATCCGCTGTGGCGCATGGCACCTTCGCCCCATGGCGTCTACTACAAGGAAGGTCAGAAGGTCGGTTATCAGGATGTGGGCTCCTGGACGATCCTCAAGTCGGTTCCAACCGACCGCGCCAAGGCAGCCTGGCTCTATGCCCAGTTTGCAGTCTCCAAGACGGTTGACGTGAAGAAGAGCCAGGTCGGTTTGACCTTCATCCGTGACTCAACGGCACGGCATGAATCATTCACGGAACGTGCGCCGAAACTTGGTGGTCTCGTCGAGTTCTACCGCTCGAAGGACCGTGTGCGCTGGTCACCAACGGGCATCAACGTGCCTGACTATCCAAAGCTGGCACAGCTCTGGTGGCAGCAGATCGGTGACGTGAACTCCGGCGCCTTCACGCCGCAACAGGCCATGGACCGTCTTGCGAGTGAAATGGACCAGATCATGGGCCGTATGCAGGCCGCGGACGAAGCCAACAAGACCTATGGTGGCTGTGGCCCGCGCCTGAATGCGGAAAAGGATCCTTCCGAGTGGCTTGGCAAGGCCGATGGCCCGAAAGCCAAGATCGAAAACGAAAAAGAGCAGGGCGTCACCATCGCCTATGATGAAATCATCAAGCAGTGGACCCAGTAATCTACTGCTAACCTCCCGCGGTGGGCCGGGCACTTCATGTGTCCGGCCCATTCGTGCTACACTTGATTTCGATGGACACAGTGATCGCCCCCGATGACACTTGAACTGAAAAATGTGTCTAAGCGCGTCGGCGCGGACATGCATATCCATGATACGAGCCTGGTCTTTCACGACAACTCGTTCAACATCCTCTTGGGCGCAACGCGCGCCGGCAAGACCACTCTCATGCAGCTGATGGCGGGTATCCAGAAGCCGACGACCGGAGCAATCTGGCACCGGGGACGGGACGTAACCCATGTGCCCGTGCAGCGGCGCAATGTCTCCATGGTCTACCAGCAATTCATCAACTACCCCATGCTCTCGGTCTTTGAGAACATCGCCTCGCCGCTCCGCGTGACCGGCATGGCCGAAAGCGAAGTCAAATCCCGTGTGGGCAAGGCTTCGGAAATCCTGCGGCTCACGCCAATGCTTGACCGCAAACCCGCTGAGCTTTCCGGCGGCCAGCAGCAACGCACCGCCATCGCCCGCGCCATCGTGAAGGACAGCGATCTCATTTTCCTCGATGAACCTCTGGCCAATCTTGACTATAAGCTGCGCGAGGAACTGCGCGACGAATTGCCGAAGCTATTCTCCGGCCGAAACGCCATCGTGTTCTACGCCACGACCGAACCCCACGAGGCGCTGCTGTTCGGCAATCAGACGCTGACCATGCACGAAGGCCGCATCACCCAGTTTGGCCCGACGGCGGAAATTTACCGCAAGCCCAATTCGCTCGTGTCGGCGCGGGTGTTTTCCGATCCGCCGATCAACATCGCCAAGGTCACGAAGAAGGGCAAAAAATTGCAATTGTCCCACGGCAACGTGTCCTGGCCCGTGGCCGCCGGCGCCGCAAAGCTCCCTGACGGCGACTACAGCATCGGCCTGCAGCCCCACTACGTGCTGCCGCAGAAGTCTTCGGAAGCCAGTGGCGCTCTTTCGGGCCGGGTGCTGGTGACCGAGATTTCGGGTTCTGAGAGCGTGGTGCATATCGATGTG
>JAIBJH010000312.1 GCA_020029455.1 Hyphomicrobiales bacterium | reverse complement strand
CATTGAGCGTCGCTTCCACCGTGTCGTAGGAGTACTTGAGTTCCGAAGAACTGCGGCAGGTGTGGGTGACGATCACCTGCTCGAATTTCTCATAGGTTTCGGGATCGCGGATGAGCGAGGCAAAAGGCGCAAAGCCCGTACCGGTCGAAAGACAGAACAGGCGCTTTCCTGGCAGCAGTGCGTCATTGACAAGCGTGCCCGTGGGCTTGGGGCGCAACAGCACCTGGTCACCCGGTTGGATTTTTTGCAGTTTCTCGGTAAGGGGGCCGTCCTGCACCTTGATTGAGAAGAACTCCAGCTCTTCGTCCCAGGAGGGCGAGGCGATGGAATAGGCCCGCATGACAGGCTTTTCCTCGCTCGGCAGGCCGATCATCACAAACTCGCCAGAACGGAACCGAAGACTCTGCGGCCGCGTGATGCGGAAGCGGAAAAGGCGGTCAGTATAATGCTGCACCTGGGTCACGCGCTCGGCGTGAAGCCCGGCGGGTATCGGCAAACTCATGATTGATCCTTTGTGGATCGTTCTTTATTCCGAACGATCCGTTCGAGTCAAGCGCCAAGCAGGAAGGCCCCCATATTGGCCTTCACCCCCTCCACAATGGCCCGGTAGACCGCGGAAACCCGCGCCGTGTCATGGGTATCGGGATGGCTCATCAACCAGTAGGTGCGGGTGAAGCGCATGCTGGGCAGGATGCGCACAAGTTCCGAATTTTGCCCGGCGGCATAGTCATGCAGAATACCGATGCCTTCACCGGCCCGCACCGCTTCCATCTGGGCGATGACCGAGCCGCATTCATAGTGCCGGGGCATCAACTTGGCGAGTTCCGCTGTGTAGTCGAGGGCGCGGGAATAGGCGATGTCCTCCACATAAGTGATGAAGAGTCTTCCCGCCAGATCATCCGTAGACTGAATGTTGCCGTGCCGCTTGAGATAGGACTTCGCCGCATAGACGCTCAGCGAGTAGTCCGTGAGTTTCTTGATCACGGCACGGCCCATTTTCGGGCGCTCGATGGTGACGATGATGTCGGCCTCGCGCCGTGACAGCGAAAAGGTCCGGGGCAGGGGAACAAGCTGGATCGTAAGGCCCGGATGGGCGTTGGCAAGTTTTGCGAGCGAAGGTGCCAGATGGAACGTGCCAAAACCATCCGGCGCGCCCACCCGCACCGTGCCGCTGACTGTGTTGGAGGCGCTCGCGGCATCAGCCTGTAAAAGCTCCGATTCAACGCGCTCGGCCCGCACCAGCAGTTTCTCGCCGGCAGGCGTCAGCACCGTGCCGGTGGTGCGCCGTTCAAAGAGTTTCGTGTCCAGGTCTTCTTCAAGCTGGTCGAGCCTGCGCGCCACCGTGGCGTGGTTGAGGTGCAGGGTCTTAGCCGCCGCCAGAATTTGTCCGGAACGCGCAATGGCAAGGAAGATGCGGAGATTGTCCCAGTTCATAAAAAGTGCCCGTTGCAGCCACCCCCTCCCGGCTTCGCCGTACTCCCCCAACAAGTTGGGGGAGATATGAGAAGTGTTTTCTCCCTCGGCTTCGCCGGGGGAGTGCCCCGAAAGGGGCGAGGGGGTGTTTCAGAGCACTCTACTTTCTGCACAACGAAAGCGCAAATCTTGATCTTGCTGTGCATTTTGTATGGGCGCATAGGAAGGCCACATAGGAGGAGGAACACATGGCAAAGAGCATCAATCACTGGATCGGCGGCAAGGAAGTGGCGGGCAAGGGCCCGCGCAAGAGCCCCGTCTTCAACCCCGCAACAGGCGAACAGACCGGCGAGCTGGCGCTGGCAACCACGGCTGAACTTGATGAAGCCGTGCAGATTGCCCTCAAGGCGGCACCCGGCTGGGCCAACACCACGCCGCTCCGCCGTTCCCGCATCCTCAACAAATTTCTCGGCATCCTCGAAGCCCGCACCAAGGAACTGGCCGCTGTGGTCTCCGCCGAACACGGCAAGGTCATTTCCGACGCCATGGGCGAAGTGCAGCGCGGCATGGAAGTCGTTGAGTTCGCCACCGCCGCCCCAACCCTCCTTAAAGGCGAATACACCGAGAATGTCGGCACCCGCGTGGATAGCTGGTCAACCCGCCAGCCGCTCGGCGTTGTTGCCGGCATCACGCCTTTCAACTTCCCGGCCATGGTGCCCATGTGGATGTTCCCGACGGCGCTGGCCGCCGGAAACTGCTTCATCCTGAAGCCTTCGGAACGTGATCCTTCCGCTTCACTGGTGCTCGCAGCCTGGCTGAAAGAGGCTGGGCTTCCCGATGGCGTTTTCAACGTGGTGCATGGCGACAAGGAAGCAGTCGATGCCATCCTCCATCATCCCAAGATTGCCGCCGTGAGCTTTGTCGGTTCAACGCCGATCGCCCGCTACATCTATTCAACCGGCACGGCGAACGGCAAGCGTGTGCAAGCCTTGGGCGGCGCCAAGAACCACATGATCATCATGCCTGACGCCGACATGGACCAGGCCGTCGATGCCCTCATGGGTGCGGCTTACGGTTCCGCTGGCGAACGCTGCATGGCGATCTCGGTTGCCGTTCCCGTAGGCGAAGGCACCGCGGAAACACTCCTCAAGAAACTGGAGCCGAAGGTCCGCGCACTGAAGATCGGTCCCGGAACAGACCCGGAAGCCGACATGGGCCCGCTCGTCACCAAGCAGCACTATGACAAGGTGAAGGGCTATATCGATCAAGGCGTCAAGGAAGGCGCCAAGCTCGTCGTCGATGGCCGCGGCTTCAAGATGCAGGGCTATGAGAAAGGCTATTTCCTCGGCGGTTCGATCTTCGATCACGTGACGACCGACATGACCATCTACAAGGAAGAGATCTTCGGCCCTGTGCTCTCCTTCGTGCGCGCCAAGTCCTATGACGAGGCGGCCGACATGATCAACAAGCACGAGTTCTGCAATGGCACGGCAATCTTCACCC
>JAIBJH010000311.1 GCA_020029455.1 Hyphomicrobiales bacterium | reverse complement strand
GGCCTCGCCCGCCTTCACCAGCAGGATGACGGGACGCGGCGCTCTGATCGCATCGGCCAGTTCCGCATAGGTCCGGCAGGCCACGATGTTCCCTGCGAGTGCCCCGGCCTCAGCAACAAATTTTTCCGTGGTCGCCCAGGTGCGGTTATAGACCGCCACACGAAAACCTTTCTCGGCAATATTGAGTGCGAGGTTGGCGCCCATGACGCCGAGGCCGATGAGGCCGATGTCTGCTTGCATGCTGTTTCCCTGTCTTTGAGGGAACAGCTTTTGGCACGCTCAATCCATGTGCCGCAACAGGCAAGGAAAAATCTGCGGCTTCAGGCTTCGCGTGCGTCGTCAGGGTGCGTCATGTGGACCGGCGCGCGGATATCAGGCCCGTCATCGTCCTCGAGAACGCGCGCAGCCGCGCCTTCCAGGTCGTCATATTGGCCCGTGCGCAGACTCCACAGAAAGGCAGCAAGGCCGAGGAGGCCAAGGCCCAGCGCAACCGGCATGAGGACAAGCAGGTTGGTCATGCGGTTTGCAGCTCCTTTCCCGTTGCCATCACCCCCCGGCCACGATGGATCTTCGCGTTGCCTGAGCGTCCTTGCCGCAGCAGGCGCAGGCTGTTGCCCACCACGACGATAGACGATGTGGACATGGCGACAGCGGCAATCAGCGGATTGAGATAGCCCGCCATGGCGAGCGGCACAGCGAAGACGTTATAGGCAATCGCCAGGCCGAAGTTTTCTTTCACGATCCGTTGAGCGCGTAGCGCAATCCCATGCGCAAAAGTAATCGCCGACAGGTTCTCCCGCGTGAAGATGAAGTCGGCGGCATTGCGGCCAATGTCCGAAGCAGACGACGGCGCCATCGAAACATGTGCGGCAGCAAGCGACGGCGCATCGTTCAAGCCGTCACCCACCATCATCACCTTGCGCCCCTTCCGTGCCAATTCCGCAAGGCGCGCATGCTTTTCTCCCGGCCGCAATCCAGCCCAGAAATCCGCAACATCCAATGAAGACGCCACAGCAGAGACGGCTATGGCCGAATCCCCAGAAAGGATTTCGGAAGGAATACCGCGCTGCGTAAGGCCCTCAAGCGCTGCCTTGGCACCAGGGCGCAACTGTTCAGTCAATGCAATCGCAAACGAACGCTCGTTCTCAATTGCAAAAGCAAGCCCTTCTTGCTGCGCACCAGATGCCGCAATCTCTGCAACCCACTCCGAACGCCCCAGACGGGCGCGGCGGCCATCAACAAGTACCTCCATGCCACTTCCCGGAATTTCTTGCACAGAGTGAAGCGCCACATCGCTTTCATCCACCAGGAGCCGCGCCAGCGCCAAGGATGCGGGATGGCGGCTCCGCCGCGCCAGCGTGGCCGCGATGCGCCGCATCTCGCCATCAGGAATGGCGCACTGCGCAACACCCGCCTCTCCCGTGGTGAGCGTTCCCGTCTTGTCGAAGACCGCATGATTGATCTCGGCCATGCGTTCCAATGCCGATCCGTCTTTCATCAATATGCCGGCCTCGAAGAGCCGCGATGCGCTCAAAACATGCGCCACCGGCACAGCCAATCCCAGCGCGCAAGGGCAGGTGATGATAAGAACCGAAACTGCAACTGTGAGTGCTTGATGCCAGTCGCCGCCGCTCCAGAACATCCAGCCCAGGAAGGATGCGAAGGCAAGCACATGGACAGCCGGCGAATAGATCGCCGCCATACGGTCCGCCATGCGCACATAGGCGCCGCGCCCTTGCTCCGCCGCCGCCATCATTTTCAAGACATCGGACAAGAACGATTCCTTGGCAGGCCGCGTGGCGCGAACATCAAGGGCGCCCGTCAAGTTCATCGTGCCAGCCTCGACGCCTTCACCTGCACGAACGGAAACAGGCATGCTCTCGCCGGTCACAAGCGAGCGGTCTATGTCGCTCATTCCCTGTTGCACGATGCCATCAACCGGCATGCGTTCGCCCGCCGAAACCCTAAGCAACATTCCGGGGCGGATATCTTCAAGCGATGCGTAGCGAAGCACGCCATCCGCTCCCACCACCATGCCGCCCTTCGCCGACATGCGGGCAAGCCCGCTCACCAATTGTCGCGCCCGGCCGCGCATCATGTGATCGAGCGTGCGCCCGATAAGAAGGAAGAACAGCAACGAGACAGCCGCATCGAAATAGGCGTGTTCTCCACTGTTGAGACTCTCAAAAAGTGACATGGCTGTCGCCAACATCACACCCAGCGAGATCGGCACGTCCATGTTCATGCGGCGGTGCGATAGCGCCTGATAGGCCGAGCGGAAGAACGGCTGTCCCGCATAAGCGACCGCTGGAACGGCGATGAGAGCCGAGACATAATGGAAGAGATCGCGCGTCGCGCCCTCAGCCCCGGTCCACACTGATACCGAGAGCAGCATAATATTGGCCGCTGCAAATCCCGCAACAGCAAGCGAACGCGTCAACATCCGCAGTTCGCCGTCATCTTTTGCATTCACCGCTTCGCTGAGGGAAACGGGCGCATAGCCGAGTTCCCGCAGTTTCTGCACGCAAGATTCAGGATCGGTATGGTCCGGCGCAAGTGTGATCATGAGACTGCGCAGGGTGAGATTGACGCGCGCCGACCTGACGCCCGGCACCGCCGCAAGGCTTCGCTCGATCAAGGAAACACAAGCGCCGCAATGAATCGCCGGAACCGCCATGGAATAGAGCATGACGCCGTCCGACAACCGCTTGCCTTCGGACTTGATTTCCTCAAGCCGCTGCACATCAAGACTGTTGACCGCGCAGGTTTCAGCAAGATTGCCGACGCAGCAGCTCATGGGCTAGCCCTCCCGCACGATAAGGCGCACGGCACGCGACCAGCGGCCGAGGCCAGAGAGCTCAGCCTCAACCTCACCGGTCCAGACGCCGGGACCAAGTTCCGCTAGTGCACGGCAGAT
>JAIBJH010000310.1 GCA_020029455.1 Hyphomicrobiales bacterium | reverse complement strand
CCCAGCGGGGATAAGTTGATGCGCTTTCTGGCATCGGCAAAACGAGCGCGGTCGCGGGCCAGCATCTCCACATAGGCCAGCAGGTGATGACCGAAGGTCACGGGTTGAGCCGTCTGCAGATGGGTGAAGCCCGGCATGATGGTGGCATGGTGCGCCAGGGCCTGCTCGGCCAGCGCCTGCTGCAATCCTGCAAGACTTGCATCTAGTGCATGGGCTACATCGCGCATGTAGAGGCGCATGTCGGTGGCGATCTGGTCATTGCGCGAACGGGCGGTGTGGAGCCTGCCCGCAGGTTCACCAATGATCTCCCGCAAACGTGACTCGACATTCATGTGAATGTCTTCGAGAGCGGTGGAGAACTTGAACTTGCCACCCTTGATTTCAACAAGCACGGAATCGAGACCCTTGCAGATTGCCTCCGCATCGGCTTTTGAAATGATCTTCTGCTTTGCCAACATGGTGGCGTGGGCCTTGGAGCCTTCTATGTCCTGGGCAAAGAGGCGCTTGTCGAAGCCGATGGAAGCATTGATCTCTCCCATGATGGCCGAGGGTCCTTCGGCGAAGCGCCCGCCCCACATTTTGTTCGACATGTTCCGATCCGGTCCGTGCTAAAGCCGCGCTGCCATGACGACACCCCGGCCCCAAACTCCATTTTCCACCCTGCCCTTTGTCCTTGCGGCACTGGCAGGCGCCATCGGCATTTACTGGTTCCAAAGCGATGGGCGCAAGGGCGGCGACATTCTGGCCCCGGTAACACAACAGAACGTGGCTAACAGCGGCTTCAGCAAGGCGCTGGCGAAAGGCCCTATGGCGGCGTTTCTGGTGCATGGGGAACGGAAGCCTGTTCCGGCCTTTACCTTTGCCAATGACAAGGGCGAGACGCTCGATCTTGGTCAGTGGAAAGGCAAGGTGGTGCTGCTCAATCTCTGGGCCACCTGGTGTGCCCCCTGCCGCAAGGAAATGCCGGATATTGCGGCTTTGCAGAAGGAACTGGGAAGCGCTGATTTCGACGTGGTGGCCCTGAGCGTTGACAGGAAAGGGCTGGAAGCCTCTGCCGCCTTCCTCAAGGAGATCGGGGCTGACAGCCTGAAACTGTATATCGACCCGGAGGCCAAGAGCCTCGCTGCACTGCAGGCGCTGGGCCTTCCCGCCACGGTCCTCATAGATCGCAAGGGTTTGGAGACCGGGCGGCTCTTGGGCCCTGCGCCATGGAATTCGGCGGAGGCCAAGGTGCTGGTGCAGGCGCTGCTGGAAGAAAAAGAATGAAAGATGAGCGCTATCGGAAACTGGCGCTTTCGCTGCCTGAAGCTGAAGAAAAATCGCATTTCGGCAAGCCGGATTTCCGGGTGCGCAACAAGATCTTTGCCGGATTTACCGATAAGGGCCGAGCCTACGTCAAGCTGACACCCGAACAGCAAGACATGCTCATTTCGGCGGAGCCAAAACTTGTTTCTCCCATTTCCGGCGGCTGGGGCAAAAAGGGCTGGACACTTGTTGACCACACAAAATCAGACAGCGCGTTGCTGCGAAGCGCACTCGCGATGGCCTATAAGAACGTGGCCCCCAAGAAACTTCAGGGCCTGGTTTAGCGCGCCGGTACAGACTTGACGCCAGCATTTGCGAATGTTAGCTCGCGACTGCCGAAAATGACATAACCGGTTCGGTGAGTCCGGTTGCTCTTCACAGAGCTCAGTCCCCTATCAGGTGAGGCACCACGGCCAAGGCAGTTCAGGCAATTTCGCCTGGGCTGGATTTTGGTGGGTCCGATGGCAACAGCATGTAACGGCGCCGCCTTTTTTGAAAAGGCAAATCAATGAAACTCAATCACATCAATCTGTGTACTGAAAATGTAGCGGAATGCGCCGCATTCTTTGAAAAACTATTCGGCTTTCATATTGTGGCAATCCGCGGGCAGAACAGTTTTGCGGTGCTTGTCGGCGCAGATGGATTTGCACTCAATCTTATGAAGCCAGGAAAGGCTACACCTGCGAGTTATCCCGATGGGTTTCACGTTGGTTTCTTTGTTGCGACCGCTGATGAGGTCTATGCCAAACAGACAGAAATTGCTGCAGCTGGTTTCCCCCTGCCTGATGTCAAATTTCTGACCAGAGGCGGCGCTGCAACTACGACGCTCTATTGCTATGCGCCGGGAGGAATCTTGGTTGAGGTTGCGGCTAGCGTTAGCGTGTAGGCACCGGCTTTTCGCCGCGATAGTCGTAGAAGCCGCGCTTCACCTTGCGGCCGAGCCAGCCAGCCTCGACATACTTCACGAGCAGCGGGCAGGGGCGGTATTTTGAATCGGAGAGGCCTTCATGCAGCACTTGCATGATAGAAAGGCAGGTATCGAGGCCGATGAAGTCTGCAAGCTGCAGAGGTCCCATGGGATGATGCGCGCCAAGTTTCATGGCGGTGTCGATGGCTTCCACCGAACCCACACCCTCATAGAGCGTGTAGACCGCCTCATTGATCATCGGCAGCAGGATGCGGTTGACGATGAAGGCCGGGAAATCTTCCGAGACGGCAATGATCTTGTTGAGCGCCGAGGCAAAGTCCTTCACTGACGTAAAAGTCTTGTCGTCGGTAGCAATGCCGCGGATCAGTTCGACGAGTTCCATCACGGGCACGGGGTTCATGAAATGAACACCCATGAATTTTTCCGGGCGGTCGGTGCCAGCGGCAAGGCGGGTGATCGAAATGGAAGAGGTGTTGGAGCCGAGCAGCGCTTCAGGTTTCAAATGGGCGCAAAGATCGGTGAAGATCTGCTGCTTCACCTGTTCCTTTTCGGTCGCCGATTCGATCACGAGATCATGGGTGCCGAAGCCTGAGAAGGAAGGGATGGGTGAAATGCGGGCCATTGCGGCAGTGCGGTCGGTTTCACTGATCTTTCCGGACTTGACCTGGCGGGCCATGTTAGCGGCG
>JAIBJH010000309.1 GCA_020029455.1 Hyphomicrobiales bacterium | reverse complement strand
GGTGCCATCACCTGGGGCGGCATGGTTCTTGATGGAAAGTAACTGAACTGACAGCGAAGGACAGAGGTGCTTGGCGCCTCTGTCAAAACGCGTTGATGCAAGCTTCGCTGGCAAGGATGTGAAGGATCGTGCTGCACGGTGATAGGCAAAAATTGGAGGCTGGCGGTCCTGTGGGCTCGTCTTCCGGTGGCCTCCTTTCAGGAGCCAAGCACCTTGGCAGGCGCTTGCTGCTCTCGGAATATTTCATCCTTTATTTGACGATTGCCAATTTCCTTATCTTGGCCGTGTTCTTCCCGGATTTGATAACGGCGCGGAACCTCAGCAATCAGCTGGCGAATGTATGGCCTCTATTCGCCGTTGCGATCGGACAAACCTTTGTCCTGATCGTCATGGGAATTGATCTCAGCCAAGGCGCCATTATGGGCATGACAAGCGTCGCAGGGGGCCTTGTGATGGCAACGGGCGCCGACCCAGCGTTGCTCAGCGGCAGCCCGGTTTGGGGTTCATTGTTGTCCGAGAGTGGTGGGTTTCTCGGTGGCGCGAGCTATTCGGCCGTGGCGGGGATCGTGGCCATGCTGGCGGCAGGCTGTCTTGTTGGCTTCTTCAACGGCTATTTCATCGCCCAGTTCAATATGCCGGCCTTCATGGTCACTCTCGTTTCGCTGATGCTTTTCTCATCGGCCGGGATATGGCTGACGCAATCGCAGAACATCACGCATCTTCCGGACGCATTCTCGCGCCTCGGCAGCGGCGATCTTGTTTCTATCTATCTGGGGGAGAAGACCGAAGCGACGATCAAGCGCCGGGACCTTCTGCCTTTTGTCACCTATCCAATGCTGATCACGTTGCTTCTGGCAGTCTTGGCGGACATCATTCTTCGGTTCACGGTACTCGGCCGCCACATCATGGCCATTGGCGGCAATGTAAGGGCGGCCGAGATTTCCGGTGTGCCGGTGCGGCGGGTCATCATTTTCGTATTTGTCTTTTCCGGTTTCTGCGCGGCTGTAGCCTCGATCCTCTATTCGGCCCGGCTCGGCGGATTCAGGCCAACCATTGGCTCGGGTTCGGCACTCCTCGACATCATCGGTGCGACAGTGATCGGCGGCACCAGCCTTGCAGGAGGAAAGGGCAAGATTTCCTGGACGGCCATGGGCGTTGTCTTCTTCGTGCTTCTGGGAAACATGCTGAATTCCATTGGCCTCTCCGCTTTCTACATCGATGTCGTCAAGGGCGGGATCATTCTTGCGGCCGCCGCCCTCGATGTGATCCGCACAAGATTGCTAGCCTCGGAGGGCATGCCATGACGGCGCCTGTCCTCAAGCTCAATGGCATCTCCAAGGCTTTTGCCGGAGTCCACGCCCTTAAGGACGTGTCTTTGGAGCTCAATGGCGGAGCCATTCTCGGGCTCGTCGGCCAAAACGGTGCAGGCAAAAGCACGCTGATGAACATCATCGGCGGTATACTCAAGCCAGATGCGGGAAACCTGGAACTTTCGGGGGTTTCCTACGCGCCACCAAGTCCAGGAGCTGCAGCAAAGCATGGCATCGCCTTCATCCACCAGGAACTCAGCCTCTTCACCAACCTGACAATTGCCGAAAATATTTTTTTGGCGCGCTTTCCTGTTGGAAGATTTGGCGCACTGATCGACCGTGCGGCGCTCCATGACAAAGCCCGGGAGCTGCTCAACCGGGTCAATCTCGATCTTGAGCCGCAGGCACTGGTCAGCACGCTTTCGCCCGGTGAGAGGCAGCTCGTTGAGGTGGCGCGCGCGCTGCAGCTTGACGCCGACATCATCATTTTCGACGAGCCCACGACTTCACTGACTGCTCGTGAAACCAAGCGCCTCTTCACTTTGATCAAGCAATTGCGCAAGTCAGGGAAAGCTATCGTCTATATTTCCCATATTCTTGCTGATGTGCTGGCACTTGCCGACGACATCGTGGTCCTGCGCGACGGCGAGGTTGTAGCAGCCGGTCCCGCAGAAAAATTCACCGTCTCAGGCATGGTCGTGGCAATGGTCGGCCGTTCACTTGAACAGCTCTATCCTCCGCGACTTGCCACGCCGCAGGAAGAGGTGCTCCTCTCAGCCCACGGACTATCTGCGCGGGGCATCATTGATGACGTGAACTTCGATCTGCATAAAGGCGAGATCCTGGGTCTCTTTGGACTGATGGGCTCGGGCAGGACGGAACTGGCGAGAATCCTGTTCGGCATTGAACCGCATGACGCCGGGAAGATCGTAGTCGCCGGTGAAGAACTGACCGGCCAATCGCCTCTTGATAGCATCCAACACAGAATTGCTTTCGTCACGGAGAACCGGCGCGCGGAAGGCCTGCTGCTGAAGGCCTCCATTGCAGACAATGTGGCACTGGCCGCACTTTCCGATCTTTCTGTCTCACCCGCCGGATTTATTGAACCGGACCGGCTCCAAGAGTCGGTTGGAGCGGCCGTTGCTGGCCTTTCGATCAAGGCGCCCTCTTTACGGACGCCAGCAAAAGACCTCTCGGGTGGCAACCAGCAGAAAGTCGTGCTGGCAAAATGGCTGCTGTGTAATCCATCAGTCTTCATCATTGATGAGCCAACGCGCGGCATAGATGTTGGCGCAAAGTATGAAATCTACTCCATCATTGACCGGCTAGCCGCGGACAAGGGCGGGGTGCTTTTTATCTCCTCCGAGCTGGAGGAACTGCTGGCGATGTGTGACCACATCCTGGTGATGAGCAAGGGTGAAATTGTCGGCAGCTTCGCGAGAGCCGGTTTTGACCGCGAACGCATCCTCGCCGCGGCATTCGGTGAGACGAGGAAGGCGGCATGACACAGCTTACTCAGCGGCTCGGAAATTTTCTACTTCAGTACAACACCCTTTGTCTGTTCGTAGCCGTCTTTGTGTATTTCGGCCTGAGTGCCGACAATTTCTTCAGCCTGGAAAATTC
>JAIBJH010000308.1 GCA_020029455.1 Hyphomicrobiales bacterium | reverse complement strand
CCGTCATGGGATTGTCACAACCGGAGGCGGGGCTCCATGTTTCACTTCATCAAGTCCATCATGCCCAGGGAAGAGAAGTTCTTCGATCTCTTCGAGGCCCATGCGGCAAAGGCGGTCGAGGCGGCAGGCTCGCTTCGCGCCATCCTCGATGGCGGCAAGACGGTTGCCGATAATTGCGCGAAACTTTCTCGCCAAGAGGAAGAGGCAGACCACATTTCCTATGAAGTGATGCAGGCCATCCGCCGGGCCTTCATCACGCCCTTCGACCGCTCCGACATCAAGGCGCTGTCCTCGGCGCTTGATGATGCCATCGATCAGATGAACAAGACCGGCAAGGTGGTCATGCTCTATGATGTCAGGGCCTTTGAGCCCAACATGCGGGCCATGGCCGACCGCGTGATCATGCTGGCCAAACTCACCACGGAAGCGCTGCCGCTCCTGCGCAACATCGGCAAGAATGGCGGCAAGCTTCATACGCTCACGGGCGAGATCACCAAGATCGAGGAACAGTCGGACCAGCTCAATGACGAAGGGCTGCGGGCCCTCTACAAGGGCAAGGCGAAGAAGGATCCGCTCGCCTTCATCGTGGGTTCAGAACTTTACGATCACCTCGAGAAGGTCTGCGACCGTTTCGAGGATGTGGCTCATGTGGTGAGCGACATCGTGATCGAGCACGCCTGAGCCCATGCCCATGGATGGTGGTGTTGTCACTTTCACGCTGGTCTTTCTCATCGCCGTGGCGCTGCTGTTTGACCTGATCAACGGCATGCATGATGCGGCAAATTCCATCGCCACGGTGGTTTCAACCCGCGTGCTTAAGCCCTTCTATGCGGTGTTTTGGGCAGCTTTCTTCAACTTCGCCGCCTATTTCCTGTTCGAGTCCCATGTGGCGGACACCATCGGCAAGGGCCTCATCTCACCGGAGCTTGTGGACAATGCGGTGATCCTCGGCGCGCTTGCCGGCGCCATCTCATGGAACCTCATTACGTGGTGGGGCGGCATTCCTTCGTCATCTTCCCATGCTCTGGTGGGCGGCATTGTGGGTGCGGGCGTTACCAAGGCGGGATTTTCAGCGATCGTGTGGAGTGGGCTTTCTAAAACGCTCTATGCCATCGTCTTGTCACCGGTCACCGGCTTCGTCCTGGGGATTCTGCTTGTCATTCTGGTGAGCTGGTTATTCGTGCGGGCAAACCCTGCCTTTGCCGATGGCTTCTTCCGCAAGCTGCAGCTTGTCACGGCAGCGCTATTCTCGCTGGGCCATGGCAGCAATGATGCGCAGAAGACTGCCGGAATCATCGCAGTGCTGCTTTATTCCAACGGCTTTTATGAGGAGTTCACGGTGCCGGGCTGGGTCATTCTTTCCTGCTATCTGGTGATGGGGCTTGGCACCATGCTGGGCGGCTGGCGGATCGTGCATACCATGGGCTCGAAGATCACGCGGCTCACGCCCATGCAGGGGGCGTGTGCGGAAACGGCGGGGGCGCTCACACTTTTTGCCGCCAGCAACTATGGCATTCCGGTTTCAACGACCCACACCATCACCAGCGCCATTGTCGGCGTGGGATCAGCCAAGCGCGCCTCTGCCGTGCGCTGGGGTGTGGCCAAGGGCATCGTCTGGGCCTGGATCATCACCATTCCCTGTTCCGGCATCCTTGCGGCTGTTTTCTATTTGTTGGGCGCGCAGTTCATCTGATGGGAAAGCGTCCAGCGCGGCAGGTGGCGGCACTGTGCTTTCGCAAACGCAAGGGGCGGGTGGATATCCTGCTCATCACCTCGCGCCAGACAAGACGCTGGGTCATCCCTAAGGGCTGGCCCATGCCGCCGCTCAAGGACTACAACGCAGCGCGGCGCGAAGCCTTCGAGGAGGCGGGTGTTGAAGGCCACCTGCAGCGCAAGAAGTTCGGCAGCTTCTCCTATGCCAAGTTGCGGCTGAAAGACTCCCTGGCCATCCGCGTCGATGTCTATCTTTTCGAGGTGGAACTTGAGAAGAAGACGTGGCCGGAAATGCGTGAGCGCGAGCGCCGCTGGTTCGGCGTTGATGAAGCAGCGCACCGTGTTCAGGAACCGCAACTCAGGAAGCTTATCCGGTCTTTGGCAAAGTAGTTGGTTTCCGGCTCTGCAGCTGGTTGCAAGGCTTATCCAGGAACTTCCAGCTGCTGTTGTTCAGAAACATTTCGCAACGCGCCAGCTGATAGCCCTTGGCCGTCTTGATGCAGGCGGTTTTGCCTTGTTCGACACGGCCACCGTCATAGAGGCAACGGCAATTGTGCCCTTGCGCCGTCCAGGGGAAGATGGCGCAGAAAAGAAGTGCCATGGCGGGGAGCCGCAGCATCCGCGCATGACACTCCTGCATGGCGGCCAAGTCAATCCGGTATTGCGTGGCGAAGTCCGCAACCTTACGCCATAAGTGATGATGGATTTATCCTCGACTCAACCCACACATATTGTGGTCATGCTGGCACTGACGGCGCTTGCCGCGGGGCTCGCTCGTGGGTTTTCGGGCTTCGGGGCGGCGCTCATCTTCGTGCCGGTGGCATCAAGTCTTGTTGGGCCGCAACTGGCCAGCGCCATCCTCCTCATTGTTGATGCCGTCATCGCGGCTCCGCTCATATGGCCGGCATGGAAACCGGCATCGCGCCCTGCCGTGGCACTCATGGTACTTGGTGCGCTTGTGGGCATTCCACTCGGAACGGCCGTGCTCGCGCATGGCGATCCGCTCATGTTGCGCTGGTTCATTGTGGGGCTTGCCACTGCCATGCTGGCATTGCTGCTGTCAGGTTGGCGCTACCATGGCAAGCCTCATGCGACACTCACCATTGCTGTTGGCGCGATCTCAGGACTTTTTGGCGGAATTGCCATGATTGGCGGGCCGCCGGTCATTGCCTATTGGCTCGGCGGAGCGGCCCGGGCAGAGACGGCACGCGCTTCCATCATC
>JAIBJH010000307.1 GCA_020029455.1 Hyphomicrobiales bacterium | reverse complement strand
GGAGCTGGTCGGGCAGTTCTGCCGCCACCACGGTGCCGGAGCCCATGCGGGTTTCGAGATAGCCTTCGCCGGAAAGCTGCTCGAAGGCTTCAACTACGGTGGCGCGCGCGACCTGCAATTCCTCGGCGAGGGCGCGCGTCGAGGGCAGGCGGGTGCGTGGTTTCAACCTGCCGCCGAGAACGAGCTCCCGAACCTGGCGGGCGATCTGGGACTGCAGCGGTTCGCTATCCTTGCGGTCGACGCCAAGGGCGAGGGTGGAGGCGGAGGAAAGTGGTCTGGCGGAAACGGGCATGATTGGACTTTCTGACAGACCATAGAGGAATGATACTGGCGAGGCAAATCGGAGATTCAACATGAGCGAAGCCCCAAGCGAGCTGACGCGGGTGCGCCGCAATCACAAGCGCGCGCATTATGACGAAGCGACCATCCATCCCATTCTGGATGCGCAGCCGATGTGCACCGTGGGCTATGTGTTCAACGGCCAACCTGTGGTGACGCCGACGCTGCAATGGCGCGAGGGCAACCACATCTATTGGCATGGTTCATCGGCAAGCCGCATGCTGGAGAGCTGCGAAGAGGCGAAGGTGTGCGTCAATGTCACGATCTTCGATGGCTTCGTGATGGCGCGCTCGGCCTTCAACCATTCCTGCAACTACCGTTCGGTGATGGCTTTCGGCACGGCCTTCAAAGTGAAGGACGCTGCGGAGAAAGAGGCGCGGCTCAAGGCCTTTGTCGAGGCGGTGTGGCCGGGGCGCTGGGACATGCTGCGGGCCGTAACACCTAAGGAAGTGAAAGCCACAACGGTGCTGGGGCTTGAGCTTGATGAAGTTTCGGCGAAGGTGCGTTCGGGGCCACCCGGTGATGATGAGGAAGACTATGCGCTGCCGATCTGGGCGGGCGTCATTCCGCTGCAAATGGTTGCGGGGCAGATTGTTCCGTGTCCGCGATTGATGCCTGGCGTTGTGATGCCTGATCATATTCGCAATTTTAAACCAATGTAGCACTCCATATCGTCATGCCTGCGGAGGCAGGCACCCAGCTTTGCTAAAGAAGCGGGATTCCCGCCTTCGCGGGAATGACGAACTTGAAAGAGCCATTCGCGCGGTGCAATGCCGCTGTGATTAGGTGAGACACGAGCCCGCGTGTATGCGGGCGCGATGAATTCTTCGGCGACCCGAAACTACTGGATCGGCATTATTTTCTGCATTGCAGGAGCATCGCTTTTTTCGACGAAAGCGATCTTCATCAAGCTGGCCTATCAGGATGAGGTCAATGCCGCGCTGCTGCTGGCTTATCGCATGTTGTTCTCATTGCCGTTCTTCATCGCGGCGGGCGCATGGACCTGGGCGCAGAAGAAAAAGCGCGGCGAAGCCTTGCCGGACTGGCGCACGCTACTGAGTGCCGTGGCTACAGGCTGCATCGGTTATTACCTGTCGTCCTACACGGACTTTAAAGGGCTTGAATATATCAGCGCGCAACTGGAGCGGCTGCTGCTCTTCACCTATCCGCTCTATGTGATGCTCTTCGGCGCCATCTGGTGGAAGCACCGGATCACCAGCGCGGGCATAGTTGCCGCACTCATCACCTATTCGGGACTTGCGGTCGTGTTCGGACTCGACTTGCCCGAAGGTGGGCGCGCCACGGTGATCGGGTCGGCGTTCGTCATCGCCTGCGCCATGCTGTTTGCGGTCTATCAGTTATTGGCGAAGAACCTTGTCACCGTGATGGGCAGCGTGCTCTTCACGGCGGTGGCGCTGTCTTCATCGGGTGTAGCTTGCATCCTGCACCAAGCTATCGTGAGCGGTGGCGACTTTGCGGCGGGCACGCGCTTCCTGTGGCTGGCGGCGGGCTGTGCGGTGTTCGCGACCGTCTTGCCGTCATTCCTCATCAACGCCGGGATGGCGCGGATCAGCCCGCAGGCCGTGGCGATGATCTCCACGATTTCTCCATTGGTGACGATCAGCCTTGCCGTGTGGATTCTCGGAGAGCCCTTCACACTGGCCCATGCTTTCGGCTCAGCCATGGTGCTCCTCGGCGTCGGCTATTACACTTGGGCCGACATGCGGGCGAAGCAGCGGGCGTTGGCAGAAGCCTAGCCTGCTTTTTTCAACCACTCCCGCAAGGCATCGTTGATGCGAGTTTGCCAGCGCGCGCCCTTCGCCCGGAACTTCTCTACAATGTCGGCGTCGAGCCTGATGGTGGTCGAGACTTTGGGGTTCTCGATCTTTGGCCGGCCTCTGGAAACTTCGACTGACGCGAACTTCTTCTTCCATTCCGGTTTTGACAGATCCGGCGCTTCGTCAGGATCGCGCCAATTGCGCGCCGTACGCTTTTTGCTCTCTGGCATTGGCTTTCCTCATGCTGATGATCCGATAGGCCGCGCCGCGCGGAGTCCAGACCACAATGAACATCCGCCTGCGCAGGAGACCAATCGTGATGTAGCGCTTCTCGCCGTAGTCTTGCCGGTCATCCAGAACAGTCAGCGTCGGACCTGCAAAGACGAGAGGGACATCCTCCATGTCGACGCCTCGCGTTTGCAACGTCGCAAGGCGCTTCTTTGGATCGAATTCGATCTCCATAATTATCGTTACTACAATAATTATGGTTGGTCAATGGTCAACTCACCGTATCCGGCAGCACTTCCTTGCGCTTGGCCATGAAGGCGAGGAGGGATTCATCGATGGCAGGATCGAGTGCGGGCGCCTGATAATCGCGCAGCATCTGCTTCCACTTGTCATTGGCGCGGGCAACGATGTCCCTCTCGCCACCATCACGCCATTGCTCAAACGAGTTGTTGTCGGCAAGGGATGAGCGCCAGAAGGCGTTTTCGAAGTTGGCCCGGGTGTGCGCGGAGCCCAGATAGTGGGAGCCGGGTCCCACTTCGCGGATGGCGTCCATGGCCTGACCATTCTCGGAGAAGTCCACGCCTTCGGCGAACTTCTGGAACATGGTGAGCTGGTCA
>JAIBJH010000306.1 GCA_020029455.1 Hyphomicrobiales bacterium | reverse complement strand
TTGAGGAAGTGCCGGAGGGCACGAAGCTTCTCTATGATGTCGATGCGCAGATCGGCGGCAAGCTCGCCATGCTCGGCGCAAGGCTGATCGACTCCACCGCGCAATCCATGGCGGGGCAGTTCTTCGACAAGCTTGCAAAGCTGGCCGCTTCGGCCAAGGCGGCGCCCGTTGCCGCCAAACCCAAGAAGCCTGCCAAGAAGAAAGCAGCCAAGAAACCTGCGAAGAAAGCAGCAAAGAAGCCCGCCAAGAAGGCAAAGAAGGCTGCGAAGAAAGCAATGAAGAAGAAGCGCTGATTGAAGTCCACCTCTCCCCCAGGGGAGCGGCGCAAGTCACGCTACTTCCCCATGCCGCCTGTATGCTCGGCATCGCGCGTCAGGAAATAGGCGGCGACCACAGGCACAATCGTCACCATCATGACCATCACGGCGGCCACATTGGTGATGGGCCGTTCGCGCGGGCGGAACAGCTCCTCATAGATCCAGATCGGCAGTGTGCGGTTGTTGAGGCCGTTGGTGAAGATCGTGACAATCACTTCATCGAAGGAAAGCGCAAAGGCCAACATGCCGCCTGCGAGCAATGCCGATCCGATCTGCGGCAGCACAACATGCCTGAAGGTCTGGATGCCATTCGCGCCGAGGTCCATGGAGGCTTCAATCATGCTGCCGGACAATCTGCGGAAACGCGCCAGTGCGTTGTTGAAGACCACAACAATGCAGAATGTCGCGTGGCCCAGCACAATGGTCCAGATGGAAAAGGGAATGTCCAGAATGTTGAAGGCAGATCGGAGCGCAATGCCGGTGATGATGCCGGGCAGGGCAATCGGCAAGATGAAGAGCAGGGACAAATAGTCCTTGCCGAAGAAGGTAGATTTCCACAGTGCCGCCGCGGCAAGCGTTCCAAGAACAAGCGCAATCGACGTGGCGATGAGTCCCACCTTCACCGAGAGCCACACAGCCGCCAACAAGTCTGCGCGGCCAAAGGCTTCGCCATACCATTGCGTGGTGAAGCCTGATGGCGGGAACTGGAAGGTGACGTCCGCCGAGAAAGAATAGATGATGATGAAGATCAGCGGCACATGGATGAATAGCAGCGCTGCGATAGTCGCCAGAAGAAGGAACAGGGGAGGCCGTGTGCCCGGTTCAGAGCGCATCGAAAGCCCCCATGCGCTTTGCAATCGAAAGATAGACCAGCATGATGGCAATCGGAACGACTGTGAAGGCAGCAGCCAGAGGAATGTTTCCAGCGGTGCCTTGCTGCAGGTAGACGGCATTGCCGAGGAACTGCGCGGATGAGCCGACAACCTGCGGGATAATGTAGTCGCCGAGCGTCAATGAGAATGTGAAGATGGAACCCGCCACAAGACCGGGCAGCGCCAGCGGCCAGAGCACATGCCGGAAAGTCTGTCGCGGTGCCGCGCCAAGATCGCCGGAGGCTTCAATGAGATTGGTGGGTACTCGTTCAAGTGCCGCCTGTGTCGGCAGGATCATGTAAGGCAGCCAGACATAGACAAAGACCAGAAATGTTCCGATGTAACTTGTAGAGAGGCTGGGGCCGCCGATGACTGGGAGCGCAAGTATGCCATCAAGCAGCCAGGTCAAATGCAACTTGCCGAGAGTCCACGAAATGATGCCTTCTCTGGCCAGCAGCAGCTTCCATGAATAGACTTTCACAAGATAGCTGGACCAGAGCGGCAACATCACCAGAAGATAGAAGACGGCTTTCCACTTTCCCTTGGCATAGCGCGCCGCGAAATAGGCGAAGGGATAGGCGATGACAGCCGAAGCAACGGTGACCGCCGCTGCCATGCTGACCGTGCGCAGGATGACGTCAAAGTTCGCCGGCTGGAGAAGCTGCGCGTAGGTCTTGAGCGTCGGCTCACGGACGATGAAACCGGTGAATTCATCAACAGAGAAGATGGACTGGGCGAGAAGCGCAAACAGCGAGCCGATATAGACAACGCCTAGCCATAACAGCGGCGGGATGAACATCAAGGCAAGGAAATGCTTCGGGTGGTTGTAGAGCCAGTCCGCTATTCCGGATCGCCGCGCGTTGGCAGCGGGAGCGCTCACGCCTCTTGCTCCATCACATGCATATCTGCCTTCGACCAGCCGAGGTGCAGCGTATCACCATTGTTGGCGCTTCTGTCTGGTGTTGCAACGGTGATTTGCTGTTTGCCGCTGCGCGTGAGGAGGCGCGTGACCGAGCCCTGATAGTGCACGGATTCAACAACCGCTTTGGCAACGAGTTGGGCTTTGGTGCTTTTCTGTGCGCGCGCGAGAATGCGGATTTTTTCGGGCCGCAGGCTGGCCCAGGATTTCTTCAGGCCGAGCTTGCCGACAAACTCTGGTGACAAAAGATTGGAAGAACCGACGAAATCCGCAACGAAACGGCTGTTGGGTTTTTCGTAAACCTCTTCCGGCTTGCCCACCTGCACGACACGTCCCTGATTGAAGATGGCAACGCGATCGGCCATGGAAAGCGCTTCACCCTGATCATGCGTCACAAAAACGAAGGTTATGCCGAGGGAGCGCTGCAGCGTCTTGAGTTCCACCTGCATTTGCTCGCGCAGTTTGAGATCGAGCGCGCCAAGCGGTTCATCGAGCAGGAGAACCTTTGGCTCGTTCACCAGCGCCCGCGCCAAAGCCACGCGCTGCCGCTGCCCGCCGGAAAGCTGCCCCGGCCTGCGCTCACCATAGCTCGGCAGGGCAACAAGCTTGAGCGCATCCTCTGCCTTGCGGTGCCGTGACGCCTTGTCCATGCCCTTGACCATCAGGCCATAGGCAACATTGTCGAGCACCGTCATGTGCGGGAAGAGCGCATAGTCCTGGAAGACCGTGTTGACGTTGCGTTTGTAAGGCGGAACGCCTTCCGCCGTTTCGCCGAATATTTCAATGTGGCCCGCCGTTGGCTGGTCAAAACCGGCAATCAGGCGAAGGCACGTTGTCTTGCCCGATCCCGATGGC
>JAIBJH010000305.1 GCA_020029455.1 Hyphomicrobiales bacterium | reverse complement strand
GTCGCTCCGAACCAGGCAATTGTATTCGAGCCAATCTTTGATGCACCACCAGACCCCCACCCCAACCCTCCCCACAAGGGGGAGGGAGTGAAGAGTGGATAGGTATGAACCCAAACCATTCTACGCGCTACGATGTCTCCATCATCGGCCTCTATATCCTGGATGTGCTGGGCCGGCCTGTCGCGCGAATCCCTGAGAAGGGCGGCGTTGATTTCATCGAAGAGATCCGGCTAACCGTCGCGGGAACAGCGGGCGGCACCGTTGTCGATACGGCAAAACTCGGATTGAAAAGCCTCGCCGTCGGCGCTGTGGGCGATGACGAGAAAGCCGATTGGGTGCTGATGACGATGCAGAAACATGGCATCGACACCTCAGCCATGCAGCGCCTTAAGGGCATTCCGACATCCGCAACCATTCTCAATGTGCGCCCCAATGGCGAGCGCCCTGCCCTCCATGTGCGCGGGGCTTCCGACCATTTCGACGTGCCGCCTTCGATGTATGACCAGGTTTTCGATGCGCCGATCATTCATCTGGGTGGCACGGGGCTGCTCAAGAAGCTTGATGGCGCTCCCAGTCTCACGCTTCTCAAAGAAGCCAAGAAGCGTGGCCGCACTGTCACCTTTGATCTCATCGCCGCGAATGCGGAAACTGCAAAGGTCGTGATGCCGCTCCTGCCCTATATCGATTACTTCATGCCGTCGATCGAGGAAGCAAAGGACATGTCCGGCCAAGCGACCGCCGAGGACTGTGCGAAATTCTATCTCGACAAGGGAGCCGCCTGCTGTGTCTTCACGCTGGGTGGCGATGGTGCCTTCTATGCCCACAAGGATGACACCCGGCTTACATCGCGAGCCTATGACATCAAGGTGGTGGACACGACGGGCTGCGGCGATGCCTTCGATGCCGGATTCATTGCCGCCCTGTACCACAAGATGGATGTGGAAACATCATTGCGTTTCGCTCAGGCTTCCGCCGGATTGGTGGCGACGGGACTTGGATCTGACGCGGGCATTCTGTCATTCGATCACACGCTTGAGTGTATGAAATCGTGGAAGGTGAAGGCATGAGGTTCTCAGGTCGACGGGCGGTTGTAACAGGCGGCATGTCAGGCATCGGCGAAGCTGTTGCGAAGCGGCTTCAATCCGAAGGCTGCAAGGTCGTCATCTGGGATGTGAATGGCGGCATCAGGACCGATATCGCGGACTACACTTCGGTGCATGCCGCTGTCACAGAGACTGTGAAGCAGATTGGCGGCATCGACATTCTGGTGAACAGCGCCGGCATCACCGGCCCTACGGTTCCCGTCAACGGCTTTCCGCTCGATGGCTGGGCCAAGACCATTGCCGTCAATCTCAATGGCACCTTCTTCACCAATCGTGCCGTGTTGCCCTTGATGATCGAACAGAACTATGGCCGCATCGTCAATGTCGCCTCCATCGCAGGCAAGGAAGGCAATCCAAACGCCTCAGCCTATTCCGCTTCAAAGGCGGCGGTGATCGGTTTCACGAAATCGCTCGCCAAGGAGACGGCGCTATACAACATCACGGCGAATACCATCACGCCCGCCGCCGTGAAGACGCCGATCTTCGATCAGATGCCACAGGCCCATATCGACTTCATGCTGTCGCGCATCCCCAAGGGCCGCTTCGGCACGGTAGAGGAGAACGCGGCGCTCATTTGCTTCCTCGCCAGCGAGGAATGTTCCTTCTCGACTGGTGCTGTGTTTGATATTTCTGGCGGGCGCGCTACATACTGATCTCACCCCTCCCCTCGGGGAGGGAAGAAACATTGTCGAAACATTCCAGACTCAAAGGCGTTCTCTCGAAAAGGAGATTGTCATGGCCAACAAGGCGCTGCAGAAGAAACCCGGCAAGACACCGCGGCAGATCGGAAACGACCGTACGCCTCCGCACAAGGGTGATCCAGAGCAGGTTGAAAATGTGCCGGGCCGCGAGCAGTTGAATCCGCACCGCCGTCCCGACCCGGATGAGACCTACCGCACTGGGCGGCGAGGATCCGGACGCACCTAAGCCGCCGTATATCCGCCGTCGATCAGGATGTCCTGGCCGTTGACAAGATCGGAAGCCGACGAGGCGAGATAGAGGATCATGTCGGCCACCTCGATGGGTTTGCCGAAGCGAGCCGCCGGAATCTTGGCCTTCATGGGATCGCCCTTCTCCGGCTGGCCCCAGACCTGCTCGCCCATGGGCGTCAAGATCACCGTGGGGCAAACCGAATTGATCTGGATATTGTGTTTGGCCCATTCCACGCACATGACTTTGGTCAGCATGTTGAGGCCGCCCTTCGAAGCCGCATATGCGCCGTGCGCTTCAAGCCCCACCACACCTGCCTGCGATGAGATGTTGATGATCTTGCCACGCTTCTGCTTGATCATCGAAGGCGCAAGCGTTTTCGCCAGCAGCCACGGCGCGCGCAAGTTCACCGCCATGGTCTGGTCCCAGTCAGCCACTTTCGCATCCAGCAACGGTTCGATGAGCGCGATCCCTGCATTGTTGACCAGAATGTCAATGACGCCAAAGGCCTTGAGCGCTTCTTCGGCCGCCTTTACCGGGCCATCGGCGGTGCTCATGTCGGCGGAGATTGCAACACAGCGGCGGCCATTTGCTTCAATGGCAGCTTTGACTTCCTTGAGGCCAGCAGCATCGCGGCCAACCGCGGCAATATCCGCGCCTGCATCAGCCAGCACCTTGCACGCCTCGATGCCGATGCCCTTGGTGGCGCCCGTCACAAGCGCAGTCTTGCCCTCAAGGCCAAAGCGTTTCGTCCACTCACCCATTTCTTGTCCTCACTTCTTGCGCAGGTTTTTTTCGACCGTGGCAAAGGCCTTCTGATAAACATTCTGCTCCGTGCGCGGGATCAGCACCAGATCATCCTGCGGAGATGCGTCCCAATCGCCGGTCCAGACGCCGAAGGTCGTATTGTTGGCGGTGACGGGCCAGAGGCGCGGACCC
>JAIBJH010000304.1 GCA_020029455.1 Hyphomicrobiales bacterium | reverse complement strand
GAACAATGGCACGGGCTTCGAAGCCATTCGCAAGGATTGGCAGGCCCACGCCATCGGCATTGGCGAACGTGTGACCATGTCCACGGGCGAGGTGATGGTCGAAGGCATCTATGAAGGCATCGCGGAAGATGGCGCATTGGCGCTGCTGAAGTCCGATGGCAAACGTCATCTGTTTCATGCTGGCGATCTCTCCATTCCCTCCCTCAAGTCGCTGCGGAAAGCGTCTGCATGACGGCAAAGCGCAAGTCGCAGCACGACGAACTGGTGCTCCTGCCTCTCGGCGGCACGGGCGAGATCGGCATGAACTGCTACTGCTATGGCGTGGGGAGCCCGCGCCATCGCCAGTGGTTGATGGTCGACCTTGGCGTCAAATTCGGCACAGAGAAGGAACCCGGCATAGATGTGATCCTCCCCGATGTGGGTTTCATCACGTCCAACCGCAACGACCTGGCGGGCCTCGTCATCACCCACGGCCACGAGGATCACATTGGTGCCATACCGTGGCTTTGGCCGCAACTTGAATGCGACGTTTACTGCACCGCCTTTGCCGCCGAGCTCCTCAAGCTCAAGTTGAAGGAACATGGTCTTGAAGAGCAGGTGCCAATCCATGTTGTTGAGGCAGGAAAGCCGTTTGCGGTGGGCGCCTTCACGCTGGAACTGGTTCCCGTCACCCACTCGATTCCAGAGTCTCATGCGCTTTGGATCAGGACTGCTTCCGGCAATGTGCTGCATTCCGGTGACTGGAAGATTGACCGCACGCCACAGCTTGGGCCGCCCTTCAACGAACAGCGCTTCATCGAAATAGGCCGCGAAGGCGTCGATGCTTTTGTTTGCGATTCAACCAATGTGCTGCGCGAAGGCGTCTCACCATCGGAGAAGGATGTCGCGGCTACGCTTGCCGATATCATTGCAAATGCGCAAGGCCGCGTGGCGGTCACCACCTTTGCCTCCCACGTCGAGCGCATTTTATCCGCAGTTCGAGCGGCGCGGGCAGCGGACCGTGAAGTGGTGCTGGCAGGTAGAGCCATGCGCAACACCATCGAAGCAGCCAGGCTCTGCGGTATGCTTGCTGATGCCGGCGCGTTCTTGGAGGAAGATGCCTTCGGCTATCTGCCGCGCAACAAGATCATGCTTCTTTGCACCGGCAGCCAGGGCGAGCCTCGAGCCGCCATGGCCCGGGTCGCCGAAGACAACCACCCCAATGTGGCGTTGGAGGAGGGCGATCTCGTCATTTTCTCGGCCCGCACTATCCCCGGCAATGAGAAGGAGGTGGGCGCCGTCATCAACAATCTGGCGAAGCTTTCCATCGAGGTGGTCACAGCCGATGATGCGCTGGTCCATTCATCGGGCCATCCGCGCCAGGGCGAGTTGAAGCTCATGTATGAGTGGCTGAAGCCAAAGGCCGTGATTCCTATGCATGGCGAGCCACGCCATCTCCTGGCCCACGCCAAGTTTGCGCAAAGTTGCGGCATCACCGAAACCCTGATTCTTGAAGATGGCAAGATCGCGCGCCTCGCGCCTCACCCCATCGAAAATGTCGACGAAGCCTATGCCGCGACACTGCATGTGGATGGCAAGCTCGTCGTTGCCGGCACGGATGGCCCCGCCAAGGAGCGCCGCAAGCTCTCCTTCGTCGGCATCATCGTGGTCGGCCTTGCCGTCGATGACCGCCATCAATTGGCCGACGATCCGCAATTGATCCTCGATGGCGTGCCCAAGGGCCTGCAGGAAGAACTGGAAGAGGCGGTGGAAACAGCCTTCGAATCCATGCCCAAGTCCCGCCGCAAGGAAGACGAGGTGATTGCAGAAACCATTCGCTCCGCCGTCCGCCGCGCTGCCGAAACGGCCTGGGGCAAGAAGCCTGTCGTCAAGGTGCTCGTCACGCGGGTTTGAAGGCCCCTGGCTGCTATAATACCGCCCGAATCATGAAGAAACCGAAGACACCTCCAGCGGCGCCCAATCCGGCCCAACCCATCGAACTGCAATCGGCCCTGGAAGAGCGCTACCTCGCTTACGCGCTCTCCACCATCATGCATCGCGCGCTGCCCGATGCCCGCGATGGCCTGAAGCCTGTGCACCGGCGCATCCTCCATGTCATGCGCAACTTGGGTTTGGGACCAAACACGCCTTTCAGAAAGTCCGCGAAGATCGTTGGCGATGTGATGGGTAGCTATCACCCACATGGCAACGTGGCGATCTATGATGCGCTGGTGCGGTTGGCGCAGGACTTTTCAACGCGCTATCCGCTGGTCGATGGCCAGGGCAATTTCGGCAATATTGACGGCGATAACCCTGCCGCCGACCGTTATACAGAAGCGCGCATGACGGCGGTAGGAACGTCCATCCTTGATGGGCTGGACGAAGACACCGTTGAGTTCCGTCCGAATTATGATGGCAGGGAAACCGAGCCGGTAGTTCTTCCCGCCGCCTTCCCCAATCTTCTCGCCAATGGCGCAACCGGCATCGCCGTGGGCATGGCGACATCCGTCCCGCCACACAATGTCGCGGAGCTCTGCGACGCGGCGCTCCATCTCATCAAGTTCCCCAATGCGGGCGTCGACAAGCTCACCCAATTTGTGTTGGGCCCGGACTTCCCCACCGGCGGCATCATCATCGACAGCAGAGAATCCATCGTTGAGGCCTACAAGATAGGAAAAGGCGGCTTCCGCGTCCGCGCCCGCTGGAGCCAAGAAGAACTGAGCCGTGGTGGCTGGCAGATTGTCGTCACTGAAATTCCTTATTTCGTGCAGAAGAGCAGGCTCATCGAGCGCGTGGCCGAACTGCTGAATGAGAAGAAGCTGCCGCTGCTTGGCGATATCCGCGATGAGTCCGCCGAAGATATCCGCGTCGTGCTGGAACCAAAGAGCCGCAACATCGAACCGGAATTGCTGATGGAGCAGCTCTTCCGCGCCACGGAATTTGAATCCCGCATTCCCTTGAACATGAACGTGCTCTCCGGCGGCAAGGTGCCGAAGGTCATG
>JAIBJH010000303.1 GCA_020029455.1 Hyphomicrobiales bacterium | reverse complement strand
AGCGAAGCCGCCATCATGTTGACGGTTGAGCATTGCGTGTCGGCCGCGAGTTTCAAGATTGAAAGCTTCTCCAGAATAACACCGCTCGTCACAGCATAACCAAGGCGCATGCCGGGTGAGAGAATCTTGGAGAAGGAGCCGAGCATCACCACGCGGCCCTCGGTATCAAGGCTCTTGATCGTCGGCGGTGTCTCGCCCTCAAAGCGCACTTCGCGATAGGCCGTGTCTTCCAGCACAATCACATCATGTTCATTGGCAAGCTCGACAAGCCGTTTGCGCCGCGTCGCCGAGAGAGAAACACCCGAGGGATTCTGGAAATCCGGAATGGTGTAGATGAACTTGGCGCCGCTTTCCTTTTTTAGCACGGCCTCAAGCGCATCCATTTTCATGCCACCCTCGTCCATGGGGATGCCACGATAGCGTGGCCCGAAGGGATCGAAAGAGATCAATGCACCGAGAAATGTGGGCCGCTCGGTGATGATGAGATCGCCGGGATCGATCATCATCTTTCCCATGAGGTCGAGGCCCTGCTGGCTGCCCTGCAGCACCAGCACATTCTCTGCCTCGCATGTCGTGCCTTGCGCTGTCAGGCGCGCGGCAATCTGCTGGCGCAGTTTCGGCATGCCGTCGGAGACTGTGTATTGCAGCGAGGACGCCCCCATATCCTTGACAATCTCGCCGTAAATCGCACCAAGCTTCTCCGAAGGAAACAGCGTGCCATCGGGATAGCCGCCGGCAAAGGAGATGATCGAAGGATCGGCCCCCGCACGCAAAAGTTCGCCCACGGCATTGGGCACAACCCGCTCCATGCGGCGTGAAAGGTTTCCGGCAGAGTTAACGCTCATCCCCGCACATTGCCCAACATTCGCCGCATCCTGCAACGGCCAAATCTGCATGGGTCTTCTTCCCGCAACTGGACTGCTTTCTGCCCCACGAACCATGTTATCTACCCGCGCATTCCAAGAGGATTCCCGATGACCCAGCTTTCCAACATGGCCCACCGCGACATCGAAACGGTGATCCATCCCTACACAAATCTCGCACGCCAAAGGGAAACAGGCCCCACCATCCTCAATGAGGGCAAGGGCGTTTATCTCTTCGACGACAAGGGCAAGCGCTACATCGAGGGCATGGCGGGGCTGTGGTGCACGGCACTGGGTTACGGCAACACGGAAGTGGCCGAAGCAGGCGCGGAAGCCTTACGCAAGATTTCCTTCACGCATGCTTTCTCCGGCAAATCGCATGATGGCCTCATCGAGCTTTCGGAAAAGATCAAGGAGCTTTCGCCCGTTCCCACGTCCAAAGTGTTGTTCGGCTCTTCAGGTTCTGAAGCCAACGACATGCAGATCAAGCTCACGTGGTATTACAACAACGCGCGCGGAAAGCCGGAGAAGAAGAAGATCATCAGCCGCATCCGCGGCTATCATGGCGTCACCATCGCTAGCGCCTCGCTCACCGGTCTTCCCTGGGTGCAGAGCGATTTCGATCTTCCCATCAAGAACATCATCCACACCTCCTGTCCGCATCATTATCGCTACGGCGTGGCGGGCGAAACGGAAGAAGATTTTGCCACGCGCATGGCCGATGATCTCGAAAATCTCATCCTGCGCGAAGGACCGGAGACGGTTGCCGGTTTCATCGCAGAACCTGTCATGGGTGCAGGCGGCGTCTTGATGCCGCCCGCCACCTATTTCGACAAGGTGGCGACGGTGCTTGCCAAGTATGATGTGCGCTTCATTGTCGATGAAGTAATCTGCGGTTTCGGGCGCACCGGCAACTGGTTCGGCACGCAGACCTTCGGCATCAAGGGCCACTCCATCTCCATGGCCAAGGCCATCACCTCGGCCTATTTCCCGCTCTCGGCCCTCACCATCGAGGAAGATCTTTATCAGGCCATGCTGGACCAGAGCCGCAAGCTCGGCACCTTCGGCCATGGCTTCACCTACACGGCCCATCCGGTGGGCTGCGCCATTGCTCTCAAAGTCATTGAGATCTACGAGCGCGACAAGATCATGGAACATGCCAAAACTGTGTCGCCTGTTTTCATGGCGCGGCTCAAGAAACTTGCCGATCATCCGCTGGTGGGCGAGGCGCGGGGCGTTGGCCTGATCGGCGCCATCGAGCTTGTGGCCGACAAGAAATCCAAGCGCAGCTTCGATGGCAAGCAGGGCATTGGCGCGCAGTTCGTCAATCTCTTGCAGGATCTCGGCCTCATTGCCCGCAATGTGCAGGACGCGATTGCCTTCTGCCCGCCGCTCGTGATCACGGCAGACGAGATCAGCGCCATGTTCGATGTCGTCGAAAAAGGTCTCGATATCTTCGAAGCCCGCGTACATAAGGAACAGCTCAGGGCAGCGTAGTCCGTTGCAACCCCACCCCTCCTGCTGCGCAGCGCCCCCTCCCCAAGGGGATCAATCAGGTTGCCGCCCCACCCCTGCTGCTGCGCAGCGTCCCCTCCCCAAGGGGAGGGGTGCGACTAACTCTTCACCCCTCCCTTGAGGGAGGGGTTGGGGTGGGTGCGGGCCACAATTTCCGGCGCAATACATTCCTTGGTACAGCGTGACTGCGCGAGAATCGTAAATCAGGTGCTTCAACGAAATCTTCGACACGCCCTTCCAGGGCGGCCAGGATTGACTCGCACACTACGTCCCTGCTCCTGAGAACAACTACCGAAGGCACGCGAAAAATCGAATAGCCTTCGTTGAGCAAGAAACTGTCCCTGCGTGCGTCGTATTCACTTTCGAAATGCTGGCTGCCATCTATTTCAACAAGGAAAAAGCGTTCCCGGCAGGCAAAGTCAGCAAAGTATGGGCCAATTGGAAACTGCCGTGTGAATTTGTAGCCCGCCAATTGCCTTCTTTTCAATGCAGCCCACAGACATTGTTCGGCCGGATTGGCCGTCTGACGCAGTTCCCGCGCCCGCAAAGTTGTCGGATTGCTGTTGATGTTCATGTTCGCCTCCCCGTTGAAGAGAAGACGTCACGGC
>JAIBJH010000302.1 GCA_020029455.1 Hyphomicrobiales bacterium | reverse complement strand
GCCAATTCCTCTGATGCCGCCAGCGCCACCGCATACTGCCCTGAGAACATCGCGCCATAGGCCTGGAAGTGATAGTCGTGGCAGCGGTAAAGCGAATAGAAATTGCTGGCCCCGCGCTCCTTGAGGTATTTGCGGTCCGCCGCCATGGCAATGCCGTTCCACTCGATGACTGCAGGATAAAGCCCGCACAACACATCGATATGCGTGGGCATGTGCTGCAGATGTCCCGCGTCAGGAACGAGATTGCGCAGCGCATCGGAGGCTTTGAGCGCCCGCTCAGGATGCGGCGACATTTCCATGAGGTGAATGTACATGTGCAAGAGACCGGGATGGCTCATGCCACCTTGCTTCTTCATCGCCTTTTCAAGAACGGCGATGGCTTCCAGCGTGTCCGCGCCATCGGCGGGTTTTCCGGTTGCGATGTCCCACAGCGCCCAGGGCGTGCGGTTCATGATCGCTTCGGCAAAAAGCGCCGCCACATCGGGGTCATCGCCATGGGCGCGATAAACCTCGCGCATTTCGGCGGCATAATCGTCGTTCCAGATAGGCGTCACGTTCTCGGGATTAGCATCGGGGTAGCGCTTGAGCAGGGCCTTGGCGAGAGCAGCTTCGGCGGGCGTTGCCTTGGTTGCAAGCCTCTGCGCTTTCAGCGCGGCGGCGCGCGCCGTCTTCAGTGATTTCTTGAGGTCGACGACATCGAAGGCCTTCCATTGCTTGTTATAGTTGGGGCCTGCGGCATAGGCGATGCCCCACTGCGCCATCAGGCATTTGGGATCGGCCTTGGCCGCTTTCTGGAAACAACGCACCGACTCGTCGTGATTGTAGCCATATGTCCAGGCAAGACCCCGGTCGAACCAGCGTTGAGCTTCCTTGCTGCGCGTGGAAACTTTCCGGCTGTAGCGGCCAAGGTCGAACGGATAGGACATGAAAACCCTCCTCAATATCGCTTGGTGAAAAGGCCGCGCGCTTCGTACACATCCGCGGCTTCTTCAATGAACAGAGCAATGCGTTCAGCTTTGTAGGTGTCACGCATGGTCTTCGCCATCTCAAGAAGATCGTCTTTGGATTTGGCACGGCCCGGCCGCAGCAGCTCGTAGGCACGCATGATTACATCTTGCGGCACGGCTACGAGATCGGCGGCGCGCAGGAAATTATCGGCCAGTCGCGGGCGGCCCGCAGAGCGCGCTACGTCGGCCTGCGCCTCAAGTGCAGAAGGCGTGATGCGCAAATCCTCGATGGTGACAGAGCCGTCGATCACTGCATCAAGTGTGATGTCGGAGAGGCTCTTGCCGCGCGCGCCCTTGATTTGCGCTGCGTGCTTTTCGGCGAGCGGATAGTCCTTGACGCCAAAGCTCATGACGCTGCCCCCTTGAACGTAACAGCAACTTCAATGGGTGCCGCGCCTTCTGATGTCATGGCCGTCTCGATGGCATAGATCATGGCAACCCGCGCATGATAGCGCGAGCCCATGGCCTCGCCCCGCGTCGGCACAACAACAGGCTCCGGCATTTCGGAGAGCGCATAGGCGGCAGCGTTGGCACCGAGCCCTCGATAGTGCTCGAGCCTGGTGATCGGCGCATTGGAGAAGAGCTCAAGATTGTGATGCGGCAGGCGGTCCTTCTGGTGGATGACCGCTGTGCCCTTGGCTTGAATGCCGATGCCGACACCCGAACCCGCAAGCCGTGCCGCCGAGAGGCCAAGGAAAGAGGTATCCGCCGTGTGGCGGAAGCGCACAATGCGAGGCTTAAGGCTGCGCCGCTTGATCTCTTCAACCATCACGGAGAGCACATCCGACAACTTGTGCCCCGCCGTGGTTTGGAACAGCTTGAGGCCGAAGGCGGGTGAAATGCCGATCACCACATCCTTCGCATCGCTTGATGCTGCTGCTTCGCCAAGCTCGCGATAGTCGATGTTACGCGCTTCTTGCGCTTGATGCTGTGCTTCGGAGCGCAGCACTTCCTTCTGGTCCAGCACATCGCGGATGCCCATGATTTCGCGGCGGCGCTCATCCGTCAGGCGATAGCCCGAGCCAGGACCGGCATAAGTATTAGGATCATTGACGGCAGAGACGATTTTGCCATCACGCACCATGGCAGAGGTTTGCAAATAGTCACCGGAGATGCGGAGCTTCACCACATTGAGCAGATTTTCCGCCTCGGCACGGAAGCCGCGCTTCGCCAGCGCCTTGATGACATCGATCACCGTGATGCCGCGCGCCTTGATGGCCTCGCTGATCATGGCGACATCGCGAGGATTGAAACTCTTCGTCTCATCAGAGCCTGAAGCCACCAGTACACTGGCCTTCATGGCGTCGGTCGCGGTTGCCAAACCCAGTTCCTCATAGACGGCAGAAAGCGCGGCAATGCCGCGGGCGCGCACATCGAGCGATTGGCCTTCGGAAATGGGCGTCAATCCGCCATCCGCTTCGAAGTCGCGCTGCAGCACCAGATAGTCCTCCAGCTCCTCGCCATTGATAAGCGATGGGTTGAAGGAATTGTCATAGGCAAGGATCGAGCCCATGCCGGAGCAGATGAGGTCAGAGCCCTTCTGCGTGCCCTGAACGCCCATGCCGCGCTGCAAGCAGAGACAACGCGCCTCCAGATAAAGCAGCGACTTCGACTCATGGAATCCCATGAGAAGTTCCGAGCCAGCGCCGGAGGTGCAACGCATCTTGATGCCGCGCGAGGCATAGGCCGCCGCAAGAAATGCCTTGGACCAGGGCGTGTCATCACCATCGACGAAGGTTTTCTCCGTGCCATAGACGGAGACGGTTTCGGCATAGGAGGTGAAGCCCGCCATGCCGATCTGCAATTCTTCCGCCTCTTCGCTGGAACATTGGAAGAGCGTACCCCAGCGCCCGACGGCGGCGCCGATAGCGCAGGCGACCGCATTGGACCAGGCATTGCGGGCAACCCGCATCGTGGTCTCGACTTCATCGAAGCCCAGCGCTACGGCGATTGCGGCATCGGCTGCCAGTTGCAGGGGATCATCCTTGGCATTGGTGACGTGGCCCTGGTTGCCCGGCGTTTTGCGCGCCCGCATCTTGGAATAAGCAAAGGCGATTTCCAGCGCATTGAGCCGCGAGACCACATCGGCAAGTTTTGCCGGCGTCATGCCATGGGCAAGGCGCGTGAGCTTCTCGCGCGGCACATGCATGTCCACCAGCATGCGCGCCACGTCCTCCGATGGCATGGCCATGGCCTCGGGCGCCACTTCGGGATCGAGATGATAGCTGGCGATGAAGCGGTCGATCATGTCGAAGTCATGCTCAGCAACACCATCGAGACTGACGACGCGCCCGCCCTTGATCGTTACACCGGGTTTCGGATCGGCGGGTGAGGAGAAGGCGGCAAAACCGTTCTTCCAGTCCTCTACCGCGAACTTGTCGAGGCGGAGCGGCCGTTCATCCCAGTCGGCAAAACGTTTCCAGCGGTTGGGTGCGTCATTCATGGGATGTTAAGGCTATTGGCAAAGTCGAGGGCTTGCAATGTGCCGCATTTCGGACTCTTATGGAGCCACCCATGAAAGCCGAGCTTTGGATCAGGGCCAACAACCGCCTGGGTGAATCGATCATCTGGCACGCCGCCTCGCGCAGATTGCTTTGGGTGGACCTCCTCGATCCGGCGCTCTTCATGCATGATCCAGCCAGCGAAAAGACCGAGCGTCATCCCTTGAGTCTCAATGCGCCCATCGGTTCCATTGCCGCCACCACCGATCCCAGACGCGTCATCCTCGCCCATCGCGGCGGGCTTTCGCTTCTGCACCTTGAAACCCTGAAGATGGAATTCTTCTGCGATCCGGAGCAGGGCCGCGATGCCATCATCTATAATGACATCAAGGTGGACCGCTGGGGCAGGCTCTGGGTGGGCACTTCCCACATCAAGGAACAGGAGCCGCGCGGCGCGCTCTGGTGCGTGCAGAACCGCAGTATCTGGTGCCTGGGCGATGCAGGTTTTCCCGTTTCTAATGGTCCTGCGTTCTCTCGCGATGGCAAGGCCCTCTATTTCAATGACAGCGTGGGGCGCAACTGCTTTGCCTATGATGTGAACGAGAAGGATCTCAGCCCCCGCAACCGCCGCGTCCTGCACAAGTTCGAGGAAGAAGAAGGCATGCCCGACGGCATGGCCGTCGACGCGCTCGGCATGGTCTGGTGCGCCATGTGGGGCGGCGGCGCCATCATCTGCCTGTCATCCCACGGCCAGGTGATGCGCAAGATCGACGTGCCGGCCTACAACGTCACCTCGCTGTGCTTCGGCGGAGACGAACTGCGCGATGTCTTCATCACCACGGCAACAGATGCTGTGAGCAAGGAGATGATGAAGCGCCATCCGCTCACCGGAAACCTCTTCAAGTTTCGCGTCGAAACACCGGGATTGCCGGAGCCCCTGTTTCCGATTTGATCATCCGCTCGCTGGAAACCAGCTTCACTCATAATTGAGCGATGAGGCCTTTCCCCGGAACACCCAGTGGCTCAGGAGCGAATAGGCGATAATGATGGGAAGGATCACCATCGCGCCGACAAAGATGAACCAAAGGCTTTCAGCAGACGATGCGGCATTAACGAATGTCAGGCGGTCCGGCACCACAAAGGGGTAGAAGGAGTAGGCAAGCCCGTCGAAGCTGAGAGCAAAAATTGCAACGCCGAGCGCGAAGGGCGCAAAGTTCCAGCGGTCATCCTGGAACGGCATCTTTCGCAGAACCACATGCGCGCCTGCGAATGCGGCGATCGTCACCACCGGAATGACCGAAAGGGCGATAAGCGCCGGCATCGTGAACCAGCGTTCGAAGACACGTGCTGAGACCAGCGGCGTCATGACGGAGACAGCAACAGTTCCGGCCGCCATAAGAATAAGGGAAACCTGCGCCCAACGGATCGACTTCTTCTGCAGCGGTCCTTCGCTCTTGATGATGAGCCAGGCCGCGCCGAGAAAACAATAACCAGCCGCCACGCAAACCGCAGAAAGCGTTGCGAAGGCAAGATTTGTGATGCTCCAGCCGAGCCCCAGCACATAGCGCCCCAGCATGAAGCCTTGCGTGAAGGCGGCGAGCGCCGAGCCTGCCACAAAGCCGCAGTTCCACCACCATTTGCTGCGGTTGCCGCCCTTGGCGCGCAATTCGAAAGCAGCGCCGCGGAGGATGAGACCGGCAAGCATGAGCGTCACCGGAAGATAAAGCGAAGACAGTATGATGCCATGCGCAGCGGGAAAGGCCACGAGCAGAAGGCCGATACCAAGGACGAGCCAGGTTTCATTGGCATCCCAGAAGGGCCCAATGGATGCAACCATCCGGTCCTTCTCGTCGGGAGCAGCAAATGCGGAAAGAATGCCGACCCCTAAGTCGAAACCGTCAAGAATGACGTAGGCGAGAATCGATACTGCCATCATCACAGCGAAGGCGTGGGGCAGCCAGACTTCGGGAGGAAAGCCAAAGAACTCGAACATATTCAGTTCCTCTTGCCGCTCATGGCCAAGGTGAGATTGGGTTGCTCCTGCGGAGGCGCTTTCCGGCCGATGTAGGAAACCGCCGCCACAAAAGCGAT
>JAIBJH010000301.1 GCA_020029455.1 Hyphomicrobiales bacterium | reverse complement strand
GCTTCTTTCCGCCGCTCCTGGTCAGGATGCATCTGTGAAATGTCGAGCTCCTGCCCCACCCACAGCGCCAGCGCCCGTGTGCCTTCCGTCATGGCCCGCATGCGCATCAACATGCGCCGGATATCGGGGTGAACGATGATCGGATCGGCCGGCTTGTCCGGGTATTTCGTTCCCGTCACCGACCGCATCTGCAGCCGCGACTTCGCATAGTCCACCGCACCTTGATAGGCCATCTCAGCGATGCCAAGGCCCTGCACGCCCACTGCCAGCCGTTCGCCGTTCATCATGGTGAACATGGCGGAAAGGCCTTTGTTGGGTTGACCCACCAACCACGCAGTCGCACCGTCATAGTTCATGACACAAGTCGGCGATGCCTTGATCCCCATTTTCTTTTCAATGGAACCGCATGTCACTGCATTGCGTTCACCCGGCGACCCGTCAGGTTTCACGAAGAATTTTGGGCAGACAAAGAGAGAGATGCCTTTGACGCCCGGCGGAGCATCTGGCAGGCGCGCCAACACCAGATGGATGATGTTTTCCGTGAGGTCGTGTTCACCCGCCGAGATGAAAATCTTGGTTCCGTATATCTTGTAGGAGCCGTCACTCTGCGGTTCCGCCCGCGTCTTGAGCAGGCCCAAATCCGTGCCGCATTGCGGCTCGGTGAGATTCATGGTGCCGGACCAAGTTCCGGCGACCAACTTTGGCAGGTAAGTCTTCTTCTGTTCTTCCGTGCCATGGGCCATGAGGGCCGAATAGGCGCCATGGGTCAGCCCCGGAAAAAGCCCGAATGACAGGTTCGTCGAACAGATCATTTCCTCGAACAGGAAATTGATCGGCGTGATCAGACCTTGCCCGCCATATGCCGGATCGCAGGCAAGGCCCGGCCAGCCGCCTTCCACGAATTTGTCATAGGCTTCCTTGAAGCCCGGCGCCGTTCGCACCACGCCCTTGTCATAAGAGCAGCCTTCCTCATCACCGCTGCGGTTGATGGGCAAGAGCACGTTTTCGCAGAACTTCCCCCCCTCTTCGAGAATGGCAGTTACCACATCCGGCGTTGCCTCTGCGTAGGCGGGTATGGCATTTCCATGTTCCTGTATCTTCAAAATGTCGAAGAGCAGGAACTTCATGTCGCGCAAGGGTGCCTTGTAAGCGTGCATCGATGAGCCTCAATTTCTCAGCGGCTTGCCTGTGGCCAGCATGACTTCCATGCGCGCCAGCGTTGGTTCCAACTTCACGAGCTTCATGAATTCCTGCTTCTCTAGCTCCATGACACGATCTTCGCTCACCACGTCCGTGATGTCCGCTCCATCTCCGGACAGCACATTGGCGAGATGGTTCGACACTGTGACGTCGTGGGGCAATGCCAATCCTTGTTGCGCGTAACCATCAATCGCCAAAGCAAGAGCCAAACGGCCTGTGGCACCAGGCAAGCGCAATTCCACAGGCGGTGGTGGCACGTAGTTTTCAGCCAGCTTCAAGGCGGCCGCTTTGGCGTCGGCCAGCAGGCGGTCCTTGTTCATGGTAATGCCGTCGCTCTTGCGCAGGTAGCGGAGCTCCTTTGCCTCTGCCGCCGACTTTGAGACTTTGGCGAGCGAGATCTGCTCAAAGGCACCAGTAACGGCGGGCATCGGACCCTTGGGCTCCATTGCGCCCGGTTGTTTACGGATCAACATTTCCTTGCATCCGCCCCACCCCGGAATGATGCCGACGCCCACTTCCACGAGCCCCATGTAGAGCTCGGCATGGCCCTGCACCGCCGCGCAATGAAGCAGGAATTCGCAACCGCCACCCAGAGCCAGTCCGCTGGGTGCGGCGACCACCGGGAAAGGCGCAAACTTGATCGCCTTCATCACCGCCTGGCCTTGCGTGATCAGATCCTCGATCACCGGCCACACGCCAACATTTGCGGCAAACAAGGCTAATCCAATATTGGCGCCAACCGAGAAATTCTCGCCCTCATTGTGAATGACCAGCGCCTTCATGCCTTTCGACACGATCTCGACGGCTTTGGCCGCCATCGTCATGGTGTCAGGATCGATGCTGTTCATCTTGCTATGGAATTCAAGGCAGGCCACGCCATCGCCAATGTCCCACACACTTGCCGAGGCATTCTTGGCAAGCGGTTGCGACTTCGCCTTGATATCGGAGAGAAGCAGCGCACCAGGCGGGGGCGCCACAGGCCTGTATCCGCCCTCCACAGCCAATTGTTCGGGCCCCTTATAGAATCCGCCCTGCTTCGCAGCCTCGGCGACAAGCGGAGGCACTGGCATTTTTTCCGTTGCCAGCCTCTCGGCAAACCATGCAGCGCCTAGCTGGTCGATCATCTCAAAGGGCCCGCGCTTCCAGTTGAAGCCGGTGCGCATGGCAAGGTCGATATCGGCAATATTGTCGGCGATCTCAGGCACCAGTGTTGCCGCATAGCTCAGCATCCGGGACAGCACGGCCCAGGCAAACCTGCCGCCACGATCCGGATGCGACACGAGCGCCCGCAATCCGCCTTTGCCCGCCTCCACAGACTCCAGCGAAACCTTTTCGACAGCGCGATAGTTGCCGGTCTCGAGGTCAATGACCTGCTTCTCTTTCTTGCCGCCCTCGCGATTGAGCCGGTAGAAGCCTCCCTTGCCTTTTCGTCCGGTAAGACCCTCCGCGATCATCTTCTGCATCAGCGGAAAATCCGATGACATCTGCAAATAGGCGTCAGTTTTTGGCAAGGCGAGCCGCAGCGACCGGTCCACGTGCGGCTGCAGATCCAGGCCGACGATGTCCAGCAGATCAAAGATTCCGGATTTGGGAGCACCGATGGGCTTGCCCATCACGGCATCTGCCTCTTCGACCGTAAGCCCAAGTTCACGGGCAAAATTGACGGCGGACTGGATCCAGTAGACCCCGATGCGGTTCGCAATGAAACCCGGCGTGTCCTTGGCTTTCACCACTGCCTTGCCGAGCTTCACATCTGCAAATTCGCTGACGGCAGCGATTGCATCGCTCCGTGTCTCCGG